>JAFGTN010000266.1 GCA_016934075.1 Pirellulales bacterium | reverse complement strand
GCCCGGTTTGGGGTCGATTACGGGATAGTGAAAATACCAGAAATTGCCGGGCACTGTCTCGTGGAAGACCTCATCGTCACTGACGGCCGTGCGGAGCATGGTGTCCCAGTTGACCAGCCGTTTGCCGCGGAAGATGAGCCCATCTTTAAAAAGACTGAAGAACGTATGCCGAACGGCGCGGGCGCAAACGGGATCTAGCGTGAATCGCGTCCGCTCCCAATCGCAACTGCAACCCATGCTCTTGAGCTGGCCCAGAATGCGGGTTTCATAGGCCGCCTTCCAATCCCAGATCTTGTCGATAAGTCCCTGGCGTCCAAGGTCGTGGCGAGAAATATTTTGCTCGGTCAATAAACGCCTTTCGACCACGGCCTGGGTGGCGATGCCCGCGTGATCGGTACCCGGCATCCAAAGCGTTTCGAAACCTTGCATGCGTTTTTGGCGGATGAGGATGTCCTGGAGTGTATTATTGAGGGCATGGCCCAAGTGCAAGGCTCCGGTGACGTTGGGCGGGGGGATTACGATAGTGTAGGGTTTCTTGTCCGGATTTGGCTCGCTATGAAAAAAGCCGTTTTCTTCCCAAAAGGCATACCAGCGGTTCTGTGCCGCGGCGTGGTCATATTGCTTGGGGAGTTCGTGTGTAGTTTGTGAATTGGAGGTAGGTGTATCGGACATGGCGTCGGGCCTTCGCGGCATATTGATTAGATTTCGTTTAAAAAATGTATTTAGGGTGGGCCGAGCGCAGCGAGCCCCACCAATTGTAATATAATATTAACATGGTGGGGCTCGCTGCGCTTGGCCCACCCCTCTTTCAACTTGTCCCCGCTGATTTTTTTTCGTCTTTGTACAGCTTGTACTCCAAACTATCGGCCAGAGCGATCCAACTGGCCTCGATGATATTCTCGCTGACACCCACCGTGCCCCAGACATCGGTATTGTCTTGGCTTTCCACTACAACACGCACACCGGCGGCCGTAGCGGCTTCGGAGTTTATCACTCGTACTTTATAATCGACAAGGTGCATGTCGCGCAATGTGGGAAACGTGCCGTTTAGCGCCTTTCGCATTGCGGCGTCCAGGGCGTTGATGGGACCGTCGCCCTCGGCCACTTCGTGGCGGATCTCGTCTTCTTCGCCCTCTTTGGCGGGCACGCGGATTTTTACCGTGGCTTCGGTGGTAACCTTACCGTCGTGCTCCGTCTCGACGTTTACGTGGTAGTTCAACCGCTCGAAATGAGGACGAAAAGTGCCCATGCAGCGTTTGACCAGCAAGTCGAAGGAACCGTCGGCCGCTTCGAATTGGTAGCCGGCGTTCTCCATCGAAACCACGCGCGCGAGGATTTTGTCCATCAACTTGCTATCGTGCTCGATGTTGTGCTTGGTAGCCAATTCGGCGAGATTCGAGCGGCCGGAAAGTTCGCTTACCAGAATCCGCCGCTCGTTGCCCACGCTTTCCGGCGTGATATGTTCGTAACTCGACGTATTGCGGGCGATACCACTGACGTGCATCCCTCCCTTGTGCGCGAAGGCGCTCTTGCCCACAAAGGGTTGCCGCGAGCGGAAGTTCATGTTGACCATCTCATAGACGTAGCGAGAGAGTTCGGTCAAATGTTCTACCGCGTGGGTACTGAGAACTTCGTAATCTGGCATTTTCAGGGCAAGATTCGCGATCACGGAGATCAGGTCGGCGTTGCCGCAGCGCTCTCCGAAGCCGTTGATGGTGCCCTGCACCTGCGTGGCCCCGGCGTGGACCGCGGCCAGTGTATTAGCCGCCGAAAGATCACAGTCGTTATGAGCGTGAATGCCGATGCCTACCTTTGAACTAAAAATCTCGACCACATCCGCCGTGATCCGCGCGATTTCGTCCGGCATGGTGCCGCCGTTCGTGTCGCACAGAACGAGCCGCGTAGCTCCGGCATCGACAGCCGCGCGGAGTGTATTAAGCGCGTATTGGCGACCGTATTTCCATCCATCGAAAAAGTGTTCGCCGTCGAAAATCACCTCGCGGCCGGCAGCGACCATGTAGGATACGCTGTCGGCAATCATCTCGATATTTTCGCACACATCGGCGCGGATTACCTCGGTTGCCTGGAACTCGGAGGACTTGCCGACGAGCGTGATGACCGGGGCCTTGCTGTCTAGCAGTGACTGCAGCCCCGCGTCGTTCTCGACCGCGATGCCTTTGCGGCGGGTCATGCCGAACGCGCAAACCTTCACATTCGCCAGATCCATCTCAGCCACACGTTGGAAAAACTGCATGTCCTTTTCGTTCGAGCCGGGATATCCGCCCTCGACAAAGTCGAAGCCCATGCTATCGAGCCGTTTAACCAAAAGCAGCTTGTCTTGCAGCGAAAAGCTGATTCCCTCGGCCTGGGCGCCGTCACGCAAAGTCGTGTCGTAGATTTCTATGCGACTCATACCTTACACCTAATAAAAAAACCCCGTGGCCGGTTTTGGCCTTGGGGTCATCCATATCGGTCGATTTACGCCGGTCACCCTAAGGCCAAAAGCGGCCAATAATAATATCCACGCTGACACCGACATCGGCGGTGTTTATGGAGGAAATTCCGTAGGTTATTGGGGCGTTCATCGTATTGTTGCTGATTTTTTAGTTATTACTAAGAACCTAACAAATTACCACCCCTCACAGATGGCGTCAAGGTGGAGTATCAGTTAGTTCTGGCGAAGGGGGTGGTGGGCGGATTTGTATCACAGGTGTCGCGCGAATTACGCTTTTTCTTCTTCGTCTTCCTCATCTTCGTATACATATTCGTACTCGTATTCGTACTCATATTCCTCGTCATCTTCCTCGTCTTCTTCGGGGTTGTCTTCCTCTTCCCACTCTTCTTCATCGTCTGCCTCTTCATCCGGCTCGTCGTCCTCTTCCTCGTCCCATTCTTCTCCCTCATCGAGTTCTTCGTCTTGCGGGTCTTCCTCCGACGTGTCGAATGTTACCGTGCAGCTTGACGAGGATGTTTTGGAGCCGGTAGCGAATGGCGGTTCGTCGTCGTAAGGGTCATTGTAATAATCTCCAACCGCCGCCACTGTAGTCTCGGCGTCCGCTGTGTATGACAAGGGTTCTATCGTTTCGGTTCGTTTGGTGTTGTTCGCTTGCGGTTCGGTTTCATGCTCGATTTGTATGCGATTATTGTGTTTTGGCTTCGGCGGAAGGGGTGGGGCAACTTTCTCCACCTCGACACCCTGCCCTGTCATGGCGTTCCAATCTTCCAGGCTAATGAGAACCTCGCGGGCTTGCGAGCCGTTATACGGACCCACGAACCCATCCTCGGCCATATAGTCGATAAGACGTGCCCCGCGACCGTAGCCGATTCCCAGCGCGCGCTGCAAGAGTGAAACGCTACCGCGGCCCTCGCGCACAACCACATCTACGGCTGACTCGTACAGTTCGTCGCGACTGTTGAACGATTGTCCGCCTTCGCCTGGTTTCACGGTTTTAAGCTGTACAAGTTCTTTCACGAACTGCGGCTCGGTGGTTGCCACGGAATCGATTACCCTGTTTATTTCATCGTCGCAGAGAAAGGTACCTTGACCGCGAATTAACGTACTGGTGCCGGGCCAGAGGAAGAGCATGTCGCCGTTGCCCAAAAGGCGGTCGGCGCCCATCTCGTCCAGGACCACGCGGCTGTCCGTTCGGCTGGCTACTTGGAAGGCGATGCGGGCCGGCAGGTTCGATTTGATCAGGCCTGTAATAACGTCGACGGTCGGTTTCTGCGTGGCGAGAACCAAGTGTATTCCAACGGCACGGCTCTTTTGCGCCAAACGGATAATATAAGTCTCGACTTCCTTGGCAGAGGTCATCATCAGATCGGCCATCTCATCGGCCAGGATTACGATAAACGGCAGATGCTTTGGTATCTGTTGCCATTCTTCGTCGTCTTCGGGCTGGATCCGCGAGCGCAGCTCTTCCTCGCCTAACTGGTTATAAGCCGTAACGTGCCGTACGCCGGCACGGGCCAGCAGTTGATAACGCTCTTCCATCTTGTCAACGGCCCACCCCAATATGGCCTCGGCCTTCTTCATATCGGTAACCACCGGGTGCATCAAGTGCGGCAACTGCCGATACGGGCTAAGCTCGACCATTTTGGGATCGATCATCAACATGCGGACTTCGTCGGGTCGACGTGTCATCAGCATCGACACGATCATCGAATTGAGGCAAACGCTCTTGCCCGTGCCTGTTCGTCCGGCGATCAGCAGGTGTGGCAAACTGGCCAGGTCGACAACCAGGGAATTCCCCGAAACGTCCTTGCCGAGGAATATCGGTATTCGCATCTTGCGAGTCTTGCCGTCACACTCTTCCATCACCTCGCGCAGACGCACAACCTGGCGCGACGCATTGGGCACTTCTACTCCCACCGTGTTTTTGCCCGGAATAGGCGAAACGATGCGCACGCTGGGCACCCTCAAGGCTATAGCCAAATCGTCCGCCAGCGATGTTATTTTACTCAGCCGCAAGCCGGCTTCCAGGGCGATTTCGAACTGGGCGATTACAGGTCCGGTTTGGATTTCCACCACACGGACTTTGAAACCGAAATGTCCGAACGTCGTTTCCAGAATCTTGGCTTTCTCGCGAACATCCTTCTCGTGTTCCTCGAAGTCGAAGGTTTCACCTTCCAATAGAAGGTCTATCGAAGGTAGTTCGTAGTTGCTCGCGCCGGCGGCAGCCGTTTCGTCGAGGTTTGCCAGTACTTCATCGTGGCCGGTTTTATGGGGTTTCCTGATTCGCAGCGCATCTTTAACCGCTGTTTTGACACCACCTTGCTTTCTCGCGGCTTCGTCGTTTTCTCCGGCATCCTCTTTGCCGGCGCCGGCTTCTTCCTCACCTTCTTCGTTGGTCCGTCCGGAAATTTTAATGGAATAGTCGCCTTCGTCTTCCTCTTCTACATCTATGTATTCATATTCGTATTCTTCATCGTCATCAGATGAAGCGGTTCCTCTACCTAACACCATACCGGTATAAGAAGCAAGCACTCGAATTGTCCCGCGACCAAGGCCTCGGACTGGCATGCCCACCGTCAAGGCCAGCACGCGAAGCAGTAAGTAATCGGTGCAAAGCAACAAACCGCCAAAGATCAAACTCAAAGTAAGAATATATGCACCCACGCTGGCGAAGTGCATCTCCATCACCGCACGCCCCGTAGCGCCCAGGTAACCGCCCGAACCGATCACCGGCCCCGGTGAAAGTTGTGGGCAGGCCATCGCCACCAGGATCGTAATACCCACCAATGAAATCAGCCAGCCCACCAGTCGAATGATAGGTTGGCTCACCTTGCGTCTTGCTAAGAGCAATGAGTCCAGAACCGCCAGCGAAAATAGAAGATAAAAAGCACCAAGCCCCAATCCCTTGAAAATGTATATGCTGGCGGTCGCGCCTATATGACCGCAAACGTTGGCCGTCTCGGTTTGGGGCGGAAACAGCAGCCTACTTGGAGGATCGGCCGGGCTGTAACTCAATAGAGAAGCACCCAGGAAGACTGTTGCGGCCAGCAGCCCCAGTGCAAATAGGTCAAGTTTTAAGTTGCGATCTTCCAGCATGACACAATACCAGGAATGTCCGTATCGGTACAATAATCGACCATTTTTCACCACTCTGACCACAATACATTGATCTGCCGCCCATGTTTACCCGTCGGGTGCAGCCCGTAAGACCCATCTCCCCCACCGGATCAGTGCAAATAGGATTGAGCTTTTCCGATTGTAGCACCTGTAGTGGGTGAGACGGCTATTGATTCGCGTAGAGGCCGTGTGTGGAAATGAACTGCTCCACAGCCGGCGTGGTCAGATACCGAATTGTGTGACCTTGTCTCACCCTTTGGCGAATATCCGTACTACTGATCTCTATCGCCGGCATCTCGACCTGGTGGCGGCGAAATTTTTCGATTTGCTCAGTGGATGCCACTTGGGTGAGATTCCCGAATTCCGGCTCGGGCAAACCGGCCCGCCGCACGGATACGATGGTTGCCAACTCGCAAATCGCCGTCGATTCTCGCCAGTTCGGTAAATCATGCAGCATATCGGCACCCATGAGAAAGAAAAGCTGTGCCTCGGGCAATTCAGCGTGAAAATGGCGGAGGGTATTCACGGTATAATTGACGCCCCCCCGGTCGACTTCGTAACGATTGACCGCAAAATGCTCATTCCCGGTCACTGCCAGTTTAAGCATTTCGATACGTGTTTCGGCCGGTGTAAGCCAGCTATCGCTTTTATGAGGCGGCACGGAAGCGGGTAGAAACCAAATCTCGTCGAGCCGGCATTTTTCGCGGCATAATTCGGCCAGAATCAGGTGGCCAAGGTGAACCGGATCAAAAGTACCGCCAAAAAGTCCCAAACGCATGGCTACGATATTTCCCAGAAAAACGGCTGCATTTAGAGTAATGTGTCGCGGTTATCCTACCTGATTTCATAGAATTTGACCACGGTGACGAGCCGCGTTTATCAGCCCAATCGAACCGAGATCATCTGCTCCCGTATATAAGTTTGGCTATATGTAAGCCGGTTGGGGACTTGTCCGATGGGGATTATGGAAGTAGGATCGAATAAACACCTATTGTGTCAATAAGCAATTAACCTTAGGAGTACTGTAATAATGTCGATCACAGTAACTGAAGTCGCGGCCAAGCAGATCAGCGAAGTGATAGCGGCACAAGATATGAGTGAGGGTACTGTAGTGCGAATGGGAATTGCCGGTGGTGGATGTTCCGGCCTACAATATTTTCTCAGCTTTGATGAAGAGTCGAATATCGATCTCGATGTCGACGCCTGCTATGCTCAGAATGGAATCAAGTTGGTGGCCTCCAAGAAACATGCTCTGCATCTTGATGGAACGACTATAGATTACAAGGACGGCCCCATGGGCAGCGGATTTGCAATTGACAATCCAAACTATGTCAATACAGGTTGCCCAGGCTGTGGTGGCCACTAGCAGCCCGTTGAAAAGTCATTTTCAGCGCGTGAAGTAGGTCCCGTCTGCCGGATGGGACCTGAAACAACGGATTTTCTCTGCTCCAAGGTACCGCTCGGCAAGCGAGCCCTACTTATCCAACGGGCTGCTAGAACTCGTCAAGTCGTTTTCGACCTCCGCTTAATATAATTTTTGAATAATCCGTAGCCGCATAATTACATTATCCATATAATAGTAAATGTATTTCCCGCATAGCTATTTCTGGGCAATATGATGATAAAAATGCGTTGATACAGATGTTGTATGCGCAAATTGTCACCAATGTTCTCTCTTTGCCATTGCAAGATTTCCTCGTTGCGAGAGAATAACGGATTGTACCTGTATAGAAATTAGGGAAGAGACTCCCCCGGTTCGATAAGCGTTTGTCGAAATGCTTTATAGATTCCGGCCGCATAAATACCACGAAGGATTTTTCGTTGATGACACAGCGTTCCGGACCTCAGACGGGTAATTTTGCTTTGTTCATGCTCCTTGCGTTTGCCGTTCTTATGGTTAACACCTTCTTGTTCCGCCAACCGGAAAAAGCGGAAAAAGAAAAACCGGCTGCCCAAAAAGCTCTCAAGGATGGCGAGCAGAAAGACAAGAAGGGCGATGCGAAGGAGCCCGATAAGGAGAAAGCACCTGTTGCAAAATCCGACGAAAAATCGGAAAAACCGGCCGATGAGTCCAAGGCTGTCGCCGATAAAAAGAAACCCGCCGATAAGAAATCCATCGACAAAGAAGCGATCAAGGGCGATTTTCCCAGAACCAAGCCTGAAGAGCGACGCATCACACTCGGTTCGGCTGACCCCGACAGCCCCTACCGCATGCTGGTTACGCTGACCGACCGCGGCGCGGCCGTCGAGCGGATCGAACTCAATAGCCCTCGCTATGTTGCGCTGACAGATCCCTCCGGTTTCTTGTCGGAAACCGCCGGTTACCTGGGGCATTTAGCTTTGGATGTCACTACCGTGAGAGTTGTCGGCACCGGTACACCGGCGGACAAGGCGGGGCTCAAGCCCGGCGACCGCATCGACGCCATTAATGGTGTAACGACTGCGACAAAGAATGCCATCACCGAGATCCTCTCCGCCAGCAAACCCGGTCGTAATATAGAACTAACTATCAACCGTGGAGGCGTTACAAAGAAGATCACGGCTACACTTGGCCGTTTCCCGCTGGAGGTAGTGCGTCCGGAGACGATGAAGAAGCTGGAGGATTCGGATGTCCTACCCACGCAAGATCCTCTTTCGTACCTTTTGACGATGGCCCAAATAGATACAGAGGTCTTGCCCGAAACCATAGCCGATCCCGACGCACCCAAGGATGTACGTCCGGCGTACGTCAACAAGGAGATACCGGGGCTCAATCTCCGCGATGGCACTTGGGAAATAGGTAAGCATGATGATACATCAGCCGAGTTTATCTGCAAACTCCCCCGCTGGGATATCGAGGTCGTTAAGACTTACCGGCTCAAGCAAGTCGCCCAAAAAGAGCAGGATAACGTAGACGCGCCGGCCTACAGCCTTGTATTCACAATCTCGATTCGAAACACCGGTCAAGAATCCCGCAAGGTCGCCTATCAGCTTGACGGTCCGACCGGGCTGCCAATCGAGGGTTGGTGGTATGCCAACAAGGTGGGCCGCGTCTGGTCGGCCGGGCTGCGAGACATGGTGATTTCCTTTGGCGACGAGAAAGGCGAAATGGGAATGGTCGGTTGCCCGGCAATTGCTGACGATGATCCCAACCCCGCGTCGTGGCATGACAAGCCGGTCGCCTCTATTGGCATCGACGCCCAATATTTTGCATCGGTACTGATGCCGAAGAAAGAATCACCTGACGAGATTTGGTTCGACCGTACGCAACCCTTGCGAGTCGGCCCCGTCGATCCCGACATCAAGAAAATCACCGACACTTCCTTCCGGCTGCGAAGTCTGGTCAAGGAAATCGAGCCGGGCGCATCACTCTCGCACGAGTTCGAGATCTTTGCCGGTCCCAAGCGTCCGCCGCTGCTGGAGAATTACGGATTGGGCGAGCTGGTCTATTATGGCTGGTTTACATTCTGCGCAAAGCCGATGGTGGCGATCGTGCATTTTTTCTATGGAATTGTCAGGAACTACGGCTTGGCTATCATCATGCTTACGGTGCTAGTCCGCGGGCTGATGTTCCCATTGAGCCGCAAGCAGGCCCTGGGCGCCCAGAAAATGGCCGAGTTGCAGCCGGAAATCAAAAAGCTGCAAGAGAAATACAAGAAGGACTTGGAGGCGCGCGGCCGAGCTCAACGCGAGCTTTTTCAGAAACACAACTACAATCCCATGAGTGGGTGCCTGGTGATGTTCGTGCAGTTGCCGATTTTCATCGGCCTGTATCGTGGTTTGATGGTCGACGTCGAACTGCGCGGCTCATCACTTTTCGGTGGCTGGTTGTCTTGGTGCTCCAACCTGGCGGCTCCAGACATGCTGTTTGACTGGATGAGTTTCATGCCCGGCTTCATAACGGACGGAGTGGGCATGTTTGGCTTGGGACCGTATTTCAACCTCTTGCCGATTCTCACAATCTTCCTCTTTATCGCCCAACAGAAGATGTTCATGCCGCCGCCTGCCGATGAGCAGCAGGCCATGCAACAGAAGATGATGAAGTACATGATGGTCTTCATGGGCATTCTGTTTTTCAAAGTGGCCTCCGGGCTATGCGTCTACTTCATCGCATCCAGCGGTTGGGGGCTCTGTGAACGAAAACTGCTGCCCAAGCCGCCACACAAAAAAGCCGGCGATACCGGGACGGAAAAAGCCGCCCCGACAAAAGGTGGCCCGCCCGCGAAACGTGAAAAAATCCGCCCCACAGGCAAGAAGAAGGGGCGTGGGCGCAAGTAAACCATATCGCCGCGGGGCAATTCAATACCCATTTTCCGCCTAATAGTCGTTTATGGCTGCAACGTGTAATTTGCAACGCTAACATTGCGCGCGATTTATTCATCGCAATCGGCGTAACCTACCCCAAAACCCGACTTTTGCGCTATGCGAGAGGCCCTTTTTATAAGCAGTAAGCCCATAATTTTTCCTTTGCATCGGATGAATGTTGTCCTACGTTTTCGTAGTTAGATGTGCGTTTAATCAAGATCACCGCTTATGATCATTCGCACTACGGAAAACGCTTTTGGCTGGAATCGCCAGGGGCAGAATCAAAAAAGGGGACACACGATGAAGCGTATCAAGCACATCGTGAATAAAGGCGAGAGGCAGGCAAGTCAAAACGGCGCCGGCGGCCGCGATTTGGGCAAAAACGACTCTCGCATTTCTAATAGCAATAGAGTCGTGGCCAGCATGAGTCATGAGATTCGCACACCGATGAACGCTATCCTGGGCTTCTCCGGTTTGCTGCTGAACGAACCGCTTACGCCAAGCCAACTCGTAAAGCTGCGTTTTATTCACGGTGCCGGAAAACGGTTACTGCATTTAATCGATAACGTACTCGATTTCACCAAGCTTGCATCGGGGCAATACGGTGATTTTTCTGTTGATTTCAGCATCGAAAGACTCATCACCCAATGCGTCGACACACAAACTTTTACCGCCAAGGAAAAAGGGTTGGCAATCGAAACCGAGTTGAGCAATGCGGTTCCGGAGTTCCTCAATGGCGACGAAAATCGCTTGAGACATGTGCTTGCCAACCTTTTGGACAACGCGGTCAAGTTTACATCGACCGGAACTGTCACGGTAAAAACTTCGCTTGAAGACGAAGATGAAGAAACGGCTCTTGTGCGAATCTCCGTTATCGATACCGGAATCGGAATTCCCAAAGAGAGGATCGATGAAATTTTCAGCAGCTTTTTGCAACTTGACAACGATCTCGACCGCGAATATATAGGCGTCGGTTTGGGACTGGATATTTGCAAAAAGTTTATGGAGATGATGGGCGGCACGATCGGTGTGATTAGCGTACCCGGCCAGGGCAGCACTTTTTGGATCAGTGTGCGATTGAAAAAACAGGAAAGCAATCCGTTGGACGGCCAGACGAATTCTTCGAACCAGGTCCGATCGTCACAAACATCCAGTCCGTATACAAGAATGCCTCGGGTGCTTATAGTTGATGACGACCGCTTGTGCCGATCGATCTCGGTGGAATATCTCTCCAGTTCAGCTATTGAAATTAAAGAGGCTTGCGATGGTGCCGAAGCTCTTGAAATCCTTGCCGAGGAGGAGTTCGATTTAATTCTAATGGATATCCTCATGCCGGGTATTGACGGTCTGGAAACAACCAGACGATTGCGGGCTTCCGAGAAATCAACGGATAAACACACTCTGGTGGTTGCACTTACGGCCAACTCTTCGCCGAAAGTCCGCAAAACCTGCCTGGAAGCCGGAATGGACGAATTTCTAACCAAACCGGTTACGCCGGTTAGCCTTCTGGAAGTCGTGCATCGGTTGATCGGATGGCCTGGTGATCACTCCAGCACAAAATCACCCAGTGAAGGCTATGAGAATCAACCTCAAATGCCGGATATGAAGTCACTTTCGTGCGAAGATTGCCTGCAATATGCTCTTGTGGCCCTGGATGCCGGCAATTTTCAACAACTTGGCAAGATCGCTCGCAATATCGGGAATATAGCGGAAAAGGATGACAATAGTCTTCTCAAGGACAACGCATTTCGACTTGAGATGGCGTCCCGAAGTTTAAATTCCGCAAGAGCGGAAAAGGCTCTCGAACGACTATACAACCTAAACAAAAATACCGTGGAAGTATAATATACGAAAGAGATCGTCATGAAAAGATTTTTGATTGTCGACGACGAGGATCTTTGCGGTGAATTGATCGCAGCCTTCCTGGAGCCTTATGGGCAATGCGATTATGCGCACAACGGGCAAGAGGCCGTTACCGCCGTTCGTCTTGCTATCGAAGATGGCGAGCCCTATGACGCCGTCTGCCTCGATATCATGATGCCGGAAATGGACGGTCACCATGCATTACCGGCCATACGCAAAACTGAAGAGAAACTCGGCATTATGGGATCGGATGGAACGAAGGTAATTATGGTGACCGCTTTGCGAGAGTCAACACACTGCATCAAGTCATTCCACGAAGGCTGTGAAAGTTATGTCACAAAGCCCGTTACGGAAGCGGCCGTGCTGGAAAAGATGCGTGAATTGGGTGTGATTGCCGACGCGGTGCCCGCTAATTAAATCACGTGATTGGGTGGATAACCGGAAGCTATTTATCTTCCTCCCTTTACATAATCTCAAAGATAGCCTCGATCTCAACGGCTGCCCCCAAGGGCAAAGCGCTAGTGCCCACTGCGCTGCGAGCGCCTACGCCTGCCTCTTCGCCGAACACATCTCGGAACAATTCGCTGCAGCCGTTGATAACGGCCGGCTGCTGAGTGAATTCCGGCGTGCATTGCACAACCCCAAATATTCTCACGACTCTCTTAACGCTGTCCAATCCGCCCAGCCCGTCGCGAAGTGTCGAGAGGATAGACAACCCCGCGCGCCTTGCCGCATCGTATCCGGTCTGCTGGTCGAGATCGTCGCCCACGCGACCGGTGATAAGCGATCCGTCGGGCAATAGCGGTAGATGGCCCGAGGTATAAGCCAGGCCCTGCACGACAACAAGCGGGCGATACAACCCGGCCGCTTTGGGCGGAGGCGGCAATTCCAGGCCAAGTTCTTGCAGTTTCGTCTCGGCACTCATAATGGATCCTTTCAAAAAAACACGGCATTCAGGCATACTAAACGAATTCCACTACAAAACGGTATTTTATGCAGCATCGATTACTTCCGCAAGCGACTTTCCATGGGGGATTCCCATCACCGTCGAAGATCTGCTAAAATGATTGCTTGACTTCTGGGCATCCGCGTACAACACGCACCTGGAACAACCACACACCCTGTTGCCGTCACCCACCGTTTCGCCTCACAAGGAGGACAATCTAATGTCGCTGATAAATAATCGTGTATCCGTTCGAACGGCTCTGTTTCTCGCCATTTCCCTTTCCATTCTGAGCACTGCCTTCGTCCGCCCCACAGCGGCCGCCTTGCCGGGCGAGACCAAGCAGCAGAAAGACAAACGCATGAAATGGTGGCGCGATGCCAAATTCGGCATGTTCATCCATTGGGGACTCTACGCCGTTCCGGCCGGTGAATGGAAAGGCAAAAAGGTCGATGGCTACGGCGAATGGATCCAATTCAAAGGCAAAATTCCGGAAAAAGAATATGCCAAGTTGCAAGCAAAATTCAATCCCACAAAATACGATGCCAAGAAATGGGTGTCGATCGCTAAACGGGCTGGTATGAAATACATCGTCATCACCAGCAAACATCACGACGGCTTCGCATTGTTTGACAGCAAGCTTACCGACTACGACATCATGGGCGGCCCCTACGGCAAAGATTTGCTCAAGCCGCTGGCTGACGCCTGCCACGATCAGGGGCTCGAAATCTGCTGGTACCACTCCATCCTCGACTGGCATAATCCCGACGCCAAGGGCGAGAACTTTCCCGAATATGAAAAATTCCTGCGCGGCCAACTCAAAGAACTCGTGAACAATTACGGCCACATCGGTGTGCTCTGGTTCGACGGCGAGTGGATCAAGGAATGGAACGAGGAATACGGCCGCAATCTCGAAGCATATCTGCGAGACATGCAACCCGACCTCATCGTAAACAACCGCATCGGCAAACGTAAACGCTCGCCCGGCGACTTCGGCACGCCCGAGCAAGAAATCCCCACTACCGGCATGCCCGGCTGGGATTGGGAAACCTGCATGACCATGAACGGAACCTGGGGTTTCAAGAGCGACGACCATTCGTGGAAGTCGACCGAGGATCTGTTGCAGAAACTTGTCGACATAGTCAGCAAGGGCGGCAACTTTCTCCTCAATGTCGGTCCCACGGCCGAAGGCATCATTCCGCCCGAAAGCGTAAAACGCCTCGAAGAGATTGGACGCTGGATGGACGTCAACGGTGAGAGTATCTACGGAACCACCGCCAGCCCATTCGAAAAACTCGCCTGGGGCCGTGCCACAAAGAAGCCGGGCAAGCTCTACCTGCACGTCTTCGATTGGCCCGCCGACGGCAAGCTGAAAGTGCCGGGACTAACTAACAAAGTGACCAAAGCATACCTCCTGGCCGACAAGTCGAAAAAGCCCCTCTCGGTCGAATCGAAAGCTGATTGCCAAATCGTTAATGTCCCCCCAAAACCCCTCGATAAAATCGACACCGTCGTGGTGCTCGAAATTGATGGGGAACCTCAAGTCAAATAACTTGTTGTTCCTTCATGTGTGGCACGCCCAGAATGAGACCGCTGAGAAAGTTTTTGGATAAGGGGTGCTAGCACTGAAGTCATTGATAGCGTTATGGATAGGG
>JAFGTN010000265.1 GCA_016934075.1 Pirellulales bacterium | reverse complement strand
TGGTGGTCGACGATCGCCTGGGCCACGCGCGTGAGCGTGTTGCGTCGCTGTTGGATCGAATCGATTAGCCATTGGGCCGAGTTGAGCTTGCGCTTGATGTACTCGCGGGTTTCTTCCGGCGTGTTTGGATCGAGCAGCAGTTTGCGGTATTGGGGGCTGATGAAGAGGCTGGGCGTGTCGCCGTCTTCAAGCCGTACTTCATAGCTGCCGTCGTCACCACGTTCGATGAACACGTCTGGTGTGACGTTCGGCACAAAATCTTCGCTGAAATCGGCGCCCGGCTTGGGCTTGAGCTTGCGCAGTTCGGCGATCGTCTCGTTGATGATTTCGATCGAATAGCCCGTGCGACGAGCTATTACCGGCAGGCGGTTATGTTCGACGTCTTCCAGATGGCTGGAGATCAGGGTCTGCAGCTGTTCGTAGAGAGGCATGTCGGGCGAAAGTTGCAACATCAGGCACTCCCGCAGATCGCGGGCGCCCACGCCCGGCGGGTCGAGCCGCTGAACGAGCACTAGGGCCGCTTCGGCCAATTGTTTGTCTTCGGCGGTGGCGTCGGGGCCCAGCAAATCGTTGAGAGTGCCGGGCAGCCAGCCGTTGGTATCCAGGTTATAGATGATGCGATCTGCCATATCCCGCAGCTTGGGATCGAGTTCGAACCAGCTCAACTGGTGGTGCAGGTAATCTTCCAGCGTTTCCGGTCTGGCCATCATGTTGGCCATGGCATCGTGCTTCCGCTGCCCTTCCTGCTCCATCTGACTGGCGGATGGACGCGTGCGTTCATCGAACTGTTCGGGGAAATCTTCGTCGAGGTTTAAAAGACGCTCGAAATCATCTTCGTTGTTACCCTCGTCGATGACGAGCTCTCTTTCCTCGTCGGTAGGCGCGTCGGGTGGTTCGAAATCGAGGCCTTCGGAGGGCATATCCGAATCGAGTTCCTGAAGCTCGAGCACCGGATTCTCTTCCATCTCCTGCTCTATCCGCTCTTGCAGGGCCAAAATCGGTAGCTGCAGGATCTCCATGGACTGGATCATCCGCGGTGCAAGCACCTGCTTCTGCATCATCCGAAGTTCTTGGCCGAGTGAAAGACGCATTTGGTTTCTGAGGTTGAAGTGAGTTAAGGGGTTATGGTGGAAATGAGGAATGTCGAAATCAGAATGAGGAAAGAATGTCGAAGCAAGAATGACGATGATTTCGACATTCGACGTTCGGCCATTCTAAATTCTTTCGTCATTCTGGTTTCCTTCATTCCTAATTCCACCCTAAAACTGCTGCCGCCCACTGAGGGCGTCAGTCAGCATTTCTCTATTAGCATATTCTAGCACACTCCCGGTGGTAATCCCGCGAGCGAGCCTGGTTATTTTGACGGGAAGTTCGGACAGCAGGTTGGAAATATAGAGTGAAGTACCGTCTCCCTCGGTGGTCGGATTGGTCGCCATGATGATTTCCTTGAACGTGCCGCCGCGAACGCGCTCGACCAGTGCGTCGATGGTCAGTTGATCTGGCCCAATTCCTTCCAGCGGAGCTATGCGGCCCAATAGCACGTGGTAAAGCCCGTGGTACGATCCGGTTTGCTCCAGTGCCATCAGATCGCGGGGTTGTTGCACCACGCAAAGCGTCGTCTGGTCGCGACGTGGATCCTGGCAGATCAGGCACTCTTCACTCTCTGATAGATTATAGCATCGGCTGCAATAACGAACGTTTTCCTTGACGTTGCGTATTGCATTGGCCAGCGCGAGGGCCTCGGTTTTGTTCAGACGCAAGATGTGGTATGCCAATCGCTCGGCCGATTTCTTGCCGATGCCCGGCAGTTTGGCCAATTCGCCGATCAAATCAGTAACCGATTGAGTAATCTCAGACACTTTTTAATATCTTTTCAACCGCTTGTACTTTTTTTGTAATTAATGGGTAGCCCCGATAGCTTGCCTATCGGGGCAGCGAAGCTGCAAGAGGCATACGAGGTTTGTTCAAATACCTCTTGTGCCTTTGGCCCCGATAGGCAAGCTTTCGGGGCTACCCAGTTGTTTCCCGGTATTCATTCTTCCTTTTTGTCTTCCTCCTCGTTCTCACCACCCATCAGTTTGCTCATGGCTTCTTCCAGGCCCGGTAGTTGCATGCCGCCGGTTAGCGACTGCATGGCTTCGGCGTGCAGTTCCTTTGCCTTGGTAAGTGCCTGATTGACGGCCGACGCTACCAGGTCTTCGATCAATTCGCGATTGCCCGAATCGATCAATTGCTGGTCGATACGGCAACCGAGTACCTCGTTCAGACCGTTGACTTCGACGGTTACCATGTCGCCCCCGGCCGAACCGTTGGTGCGGCGGGTTTTGAGTTCTTCGTTAATGGCCTGCATCCGCCCGCCCATCTCCTGGGCCTGCTTCAACAGCGAACCTATCCCGCTTAGTCCCTTAAACACGTGATTGACTCCAACTTGTTTCCTTCTGTAAAAAACAATTCTTTTCTGCCGCGAATTATTCTGGTTTCTTGTGCTCGCTAACTCGAACAGGTTGGGCCCCGAACAAATCTTCCGCCCGGCGAACGTACGGATGTGCCGCGGCCTCCATATTCCGCTGTTGCGGCGAAATCACGCGGGCTGCTTGTTCGGCCACCTCGCTTTTGACGTCGCCTTCGAGCAATTTGAACTCGATTGTGGCCGGTGTGCCTAGGATTTCCGACAGAACCCCCTGAAAGCGGGTTGTGTGTTCGGGCTTCTCGCAAATCGACTTTGCCAAAGTATACCCCGGTTTAAATGAAATTACTAGTCTGTTTGGCGCAGAATTTGCTACACGATCAGCTTGCTTGGCGTTTTCGACCGCAAGGCCCGAACAACCGTCCAGGACACGTTGCCAGATTCCGGCCGAGTTTTGGGGTGTTAATTCCAGAACTTGGCCTGTTGGGGGAGAGGGAATATCGTCGGCCGGAGTTTGTTTTTCTGCCTCCGACACAGAATCCTCAGCTGCTGGTGTTGGGACATCGACTGCCGGTGGTAGTGTTTCTGTTGGGCTTGCCGGGGCGAGCGGTGGTGAACCTTCGGCTGACGGTTGGGTGCCACTGCTGGCTTGTCCAGCATTGTATCCAGAGAGTTTCATTTCTTCACTACTGGGCAAATCATCAGTGGCAACCTTTTCCGATGTGCTGCTCACTACGTCCTTTTTTTTTACCTGTGGCACTATCGATTGCGGGGAAGTTTGTGACTGGGTCGCCGTGCGCGTAGCCGGGCGGGGCGCCGGTGCGGACATCGCCGCGCCCGATTGTACTTCCGCGATCAGGTTCGCCAGATCGTCGAGATCTTCTAACGCACAGATCCGCACCAGGGCCAACTCGGCCAGGATCCGCGATTGCATGCTTTGTCGCAGACGTGAGAGTGTTTTTTCCAAGATCTGCATGGCCGCCAGGATAGTTTGCAGTCCTAGGGAATTACCCACCGCCGCGATTTGTTCCTGGTTTGCCGGTGAGGCGTAGAGCAATACTTCCGGCGAACAGCCCACGGCGGCAGTCATACAATCGCGCAGGTATCCGAACAACTGTTCCAACAGCAGCGCGTGGTCGACGCCTTGCCCCATGGCCGCGTCGAGATCGGCCAGCGCCCCGGCCGAATCGCGATCGACCAGGTGCGCGAGCAGGTCCATCATCCGTTGATCGCCGGCTGTGCCCAACATGTTGTTGACGTCGTCGACACTGATATTCTCGGGCGCGAAAGCCAAAAGTTGCTCTAAAAGCGACTGCCCGTCACGCATAGAACCGGCCGCACGGCGGGCAAGCACTTCGATTGCCTCGGGCTCGGCCGTAACGCCTTCGAGTTCGACGATCTGACGCAACCGCTGTGCAATGGAAGCCGCCACGATACCGGCGAAATCGAAACGCTGGCACCGCGAAAGGATCGTCACCGGGATCTTGTTGGGGTCGGTGGTGCAGAAGATGAATTTTACATGCTCGGGTGGTTCTTCCAGCGTCTTCAG
>JAFGTN010000264.1 GCA_016934075.1 Pirellulales bacterium | reverse complement strand
TTCCGTGCCCGCAAAACCGACGCCAAAGCCGGTTTCGACAGTCATCTGGACGCCGGCGCCAAGAAAGTCGTAATCAGCGCCCCGGCCAACGATCCCGACCTTACATGCGTGTTGGGTGTCAACGACGGGAAAATTTCCGCGGAGCACAAGTGTATCTCCAACGCAAGTTGCACGACCAACTGCCTGGCCCCGCTGGCCAAAATCCTGCATGAGCGTTTCGGGATCGTCAAGGGCCTGATGACCACCATCCACTCTTACACCAATGACCAGGTCGTGCAGGACTTCCCGCACAAGGACCTCTATCGTGCCCGAGCCGCGGCAATGAATATGATTCCCACCACCACCGGTGCGGCCAAGGCCGTCGGTCTGGTGATCCCCGAATTGAATGGTAAGCTCACCGGAATGTCCATGCGTGTTCCCACCGGCACCGGCAGCGTCGTCGACCTCGTCGTCGAGACAGGCAAGCCTGTGACTGCTGACGCCGTCAACGCGGCCGTCAAGGAAGCCGCCGAAGGCGCTCTCAAGGGCATTTTGGCCTACTGCGAAGATCCGATCGTCTTGACCGACATCATCGGTGATCCTCACAGCTCGATCTTCGTTCCCGACTGGACTATGGTTGTCGGCGACAACATGCTCAAGGTCCTCTCCTGGTACGACAACGAATGGGGCTATAGCTGCCGCAGCGTCGACCTCATCGAGAAAATCGCGAATATGTAAAAATACATGAACAGCGTAGGATAAACAATACAAGCGGCGTCGCGCGATTGTGTGACGCCGCTTTTTTGCGCGCCGTAACAATACTATCCCGACTAGGATGCGGTTTAGCTTTGTCTGTTGACTCAGAACTGACACTTCGCTACAGTACCGCGCTGCTTATAGAAGCCGGATTGGCGTTCTCTAGGCTGCCGATTTTAGCAAAATTACCAAAAAGTGCTGGCGCATGTCATGACTTCCATCCTCAGCCATCCGAAAAAGACCGTTTCGCCGACGTTCGATCAAGGTTTGCCGCCGCGGATGAGGGTGCTGTATATCGCGACCACCCACCGCACGGGCGCCTGGCTGGCCGAGGCCTTGGCGGCCGACAGTGCCACCGAGATCCACCTGGAAGAGGCCACGGGCAGCATGGCCGGTATGGCTCGGCTTCGTGACGAGTTGTTTGATGCAGTGCTGGTCAGCCATCAGCCGGGCGAGCTCGACGCCTTGGAGTTGATCGAGGGTTACCGGACGGGCGTTGCCGACGCGCCGATTATCGTGTTGGGTACGCAAAGCGAGCAGGAGATGACGGCCCTTTGCTACGAGCTTGGCGCCGATGCATACGTGTGTGTTAACACCACGACCACCAGGAACCTGATCTGGGTGGTTGCCCGGGCCGTGCAGCGGCACGATCTGCTACGCGAGAACATGCGGCTCAATCAGGCGCATCAGCGCCGCTTGCAACAGGAACATGACGAGGCCAACCGCCTGCTTAGCCAGCAGCGGGCATTGATCGAAGACCTGGAAGGACTTTGGCGGAACGACAAGGAAGGTTTTGACAAATCGGCCATTGCCGGACGGGTGGGCTGTATCGATGTTGAGCGCGAAATGTTCGAGAACGAAGATCCGGAAGAAGATTTTTTCAGCAACACGAAAACCGTTTGTCGGGCACCGAATCTGCCCGAAGAGTTGATCGAGCATTACCGCGAACTTCTACGAACGTATGTGATCATGGGCTCGGGCAACCTGGCCGACGAACTGGGTCGGTTGGGTGAGATGCTTACTTCGGCCGGGGTGGATGCGGGCGAGACCATGCAGTTGCATGTGCATGTGTTGGAGGAACTGGTGCACGGTTTGGGTGCGCGAAGCACACGGCACGTAATGACCCGCGCCGACCTGCTTGTATTGGAAATCATGATCCATCTGGCGGAGGGTTATCGAAAACGCTATCAGGAACGGCGTTTTCCGGAGGAACAACGCTGGTTGCCGGGGTTTGAAGATTCTATGTCCGAGGCTGGTTGACACCGGTGAGTGCAGTGTGTAGGGTGCGTCCTTGACGCACCATGAATGCTCGCATGGCTCTGCTTTGTGGCACGCCCAGAATGGGCGTGAAAGGTGGTGGTTGATATCAAGGTGCGTCCAAACCACGACCATCGCTGCACTCTGAGCGTCCCACAAGGCCTTGGTGCGTCATGGGCGCACCCTACATGTAATCATGAACGACACGCAAAATAATTCAGATGACCGCACAACCTTGAGTGCCCTTCGCCGCCGCGTGGAGGAATTCGTGTCCGCGCGGGACTGGCATCAATTCCATTCGCCCAAGAATCTTTCCATGGCCTTGGCGATCGAGGCGGCCGAGTTGATGGAACATTTCCAGTGGCTCACGCCCGACCAGTCGCGTCAGGTGGCCGGCCAGGCGGATCGTTTGGGGCCGGTTGCCGAGGAGCTGGCCGACGTGTTTTGCTATGCCCTGGCAATGGCCAACCAATTGGGGATCGACGTGGCGACGGCCATCGAAGAGAAGATGAGGAAGAACGAGGAAAAGTATCCGGCCGATGAGTATCGAGGATTGTTCGGGGCCGATGATCCGAATCGAGAGACTCGAGACCAGAGGATAGAGGACAGAGGATAGAGGACAGAGGATAGAGGACAGAGGATAGAGGACAGAGGACAGAGGATTGAGGGCAGAGGACATAAGTTATCTGCTCACGATCCGGCCCACGAATTGGTTATTGATCATTGAACATTGATCATTGAATATTCCGTCATCCTCTCCTAATTCCGATTTCGACATTCGACATTTCTGTCATTCTTTTATCAAACTACGCGCCAGCGGATTTTGAACAGGCGCATGATTATGAAGACCATTGTCAGATTCAGCACGGTGTAGAGCAGGAGGAATCCGGCGGTGGTTGCGTATGACCATAGTATGGACGGCGCCGCGGCGGCTTCCGCCATGGTGGCGGTCGACTCGGCAGCGGTTTGCGACGTCAGGGGCAGGCTGAATGTGGCGCCGATGGGGCTGATGAAAAGCAGGTTTGCGATCAAGTCGGACGCCGTAGTTTCGGGGAAGAAAACCCTGGCGAAGAGGTCGGCCGCGACGGGTACCGCGAAGAGAATGACGACCACCATGTAGGCCGTCATGGTACTGATAGATGTTTTCTTGAACAACACCGAGCAGAAGAAGCCCAGCGTGCCGGTAGTTATGCTTGACATGATGATGATGGCCACGTAGCCGATCATGGTGAACGTGTCTTGCAGATATGTCCAGGGCGGCAGCAGCCAGGCCAGCAGCAACGGCCAAACGAGGAAGCTTGTGAGCACGCAGGAGATTCGCAGGCACGAATAAAGCTTGGCCGAGAGGATCTGCCAGGGCGAAAGCGTTGTGGTCAGCAGCAATTCGAGTGTTTGTCGTTCGCGTTCACTGGTAATCGACCCGGCCGAAAAAACGGGGCCCACGAGCATGTTGAACAAGAGAACATAGCTGGTGTACCAGGGCGCCTGGCTGGGCAGAATGTAGAGGAATACGGCCATCAGCGGCAGGGCCAGGATCATGCTCAACTGGATCACCAGCCGCAGCATGAGCGTACCCTGGCTGAAAAGCTCACTGCGCATTTCCTTGTCGTAAACGGGATTGGAGCCGTCGTCCATGAGGTCGGTGCGTTTGGGCGGAGCGAACAGTTTGTCGGGGAACTGGTCGCTGCGGATAACCATGCCCACCGCCTCGCGTTGTTCTTCGTCGACGTCGACTACTTCCTTAGCGTCGCTGCCCACGTCCGGCGGGTGCATCAGTCGCACGGCGGTGGCTTTCATTAAAACCGCCCAGACCGCAGCGCAAGCAGCGGGGAAGAAAACGAACAGCATGGCCAGCCGGATAACAGATTCCGTTTCGAAGAGTGTGTAGAACAATACACCTATCATGGCTAGGGGCAGGATGATCATGTAGGAGACCAGCAGCGAAGCCACCGAGCGAGTGAAGAAACTGCTGGCCGCGAGGCTGATCATGCCGAAGGTGACTATCGACGCTGCCATGGCCACGTAGGTTGCGAATACTTCCCACAACGACATGCCTCCCAAGGGCAGGCATAGCATCACGATAGGCAAAGACGCGAAGACCAGAACTGCCAGGTATGAAAGCGAGGCCAACAGCTTGCCCAATACGATGGCGGTGGGATGCATGGGACTGGCCAGCAGCATCTCATATGTTTTGCGTTCCTTCTCACCGGCGATGGCTCCGGCCGCGAAACTGGGCGTCATCAAGGCCATGAGGATGTATTGGCCCAGGAAAAACATGTTGACTAACTTTGTGCCCGGCGGATTGACGCCGTCGGATCGGGTCTGCCGCGCGCCCTCGGTGAGGTCGAGCCGCGTATCACTCGGCCAGGCGGCAAAGACTACCATGCCCAGTAGCGCAATATATACGAACAGCAGGATAAACGCGCGGTACATCCGCAAATTTACCAGAAGTTCGCGTTGCAGTACTGGATTGTCGAGGAGAAGCATTTGGTGATGTCTTTTTGTATTGCGAAACTGGTTAGTGGAATTTGGAATGTCGAAATCAGAATGAAGAAGGAATTAAGAATGAATAAATGACGAAAATTACGTCATTCGAGCTTAGTTATTCGTCATTCTTTCCTCATTCTGATTTCGACATTCCTGCCCTCTGCCCTCCGCCATCTGTCCTCTATCCTCTATTTCACGCCACCGCTCCCTTGGTGACCATCATAAACACATCCTCCAACGTTGGATCCTTTTCAGCAAAGGAACGGACTCGGATGCCGTGGGCTATCATGCGTTCAAGCAACCCGGCCAACTGTTCGTCGTTCATGCTCAACTCGGCTGTGACACGGCTGCCGTCGACGTGTACCTGGCGGGCCTCGGGCAGGCTGCGGAGCATGGAGATGCCGGCCTCTGGGTTTTTGTGGAAGCGGACTTCGACGATGCGGTTGCCGCGGATTTTTCGATATACTTCCTCGATGGGGCCGTGCATCAGCAGTTTTCCTCGCTCGATGATGCCGATGGACGTGCAGCAGTCGGCCAACTCGGTGAGGATATGGCTGGAAATCAAAATGGTTTTTCCCATCTTGCGTAGCTCTTTGAGCAGTGCCTTGACTTCTAGCCGTGCTCTGGGATCGAGACCGCTGGCCGGTTCGTCGAGAATTAAAACCGGCGGATCGTGCACTAGTGTCTTTGCCAGGCAGAGTCGCTGCTTCATGCCGCGTGAAAGACCGTTGACGAAATCGTCGCGTTTGACGGTCAGGTCCAGTAGGTCCAAAACGTCGCCGATGACCTGTTTGCGTTTTTTGCGCGGGATTTGATAAGCTACGGCGAAGAAGTCCAGGAACTCCCAGACCTTCATGCCGTCATAAACGCCAAAAGTGTCGGGCATGTAGCCCACGCTACGTCGCACGTCCAGCGGCGCGCGGGTGACACGGTGTCCGTTGACGATGCCCTCGCCGCCGGTGGCTTTCAGCAGCGTGGTAAGGAAGCGGATGCTGGTACTCTTACCGGCACCGTTGGGGCCGATAAAGCCGAACATCTCGCCCTCGCTGATTTTCAGATTAAGGCAATCGACGGCCACGAGTTCGCCGTAGTGTTTGGTGAAATTGATCAACTCGATCATGTGGTGAAAATTCCGTAATTTCTCGTCTGTCGTATGGAGTTACTGTTACTCTACGCTCTCGTCGGTCATTACCGGGGGTTTGTCGACTGGGGGTCGGGCGTTTACGTCCGGTTGTGGATCATTCCCGAATCCATAGGCCAGGTTTGCCACGATCATGGTCGCGCTGCGAGATTGCGGGGCGGCCGGTTCGACTTCCACGCCGGGGATCGACGTGTCGGCCCAGCCGATAAGCCGATAGTCTCCGGGCTGCAGGTTTTTGGTCTGTTCGGCCAGACGGATTAGGCCGCTGAAGTTGAATTCGCCCTTCACCTGCTGAAATTGGGTTTGCGGTTCGGCTTGGCGTTGCTCGTGCCAGGGACCGAGGTCGGTGGTCTGATTTTGTGTATTGGCTGGGCTGGGAACTAATCGGCCGTTTGGATTATTGGCGATATTCTCCGCCGGGGGCTTGACGGGTTTTGGTTCGATTGGGTGGAACTTCAGCACTGCCGAAGCCGAGCGATAAATGTCTCCAATCCATGCAGCTTCGAGCTGTCCTTTTTCGGTACGTCGCAACACGCCTACACCCCGAAGATCTATACCGGTGTAATTGCGTATTATGTCCTTGCCGTCCGAGC
>JAFGTN010000025.1 GCA_016934075.1 Pirellulales bacterium | reverse complement strand
GGCCGACGAGCGGGGCCTGGACATACTGGGGCTGTTCGGCTGGGCCCACGGTGGGCACGACCGCGACTACCCGGAGTATCGGCCCGATTCCCAGATGGGCGGACGCGAGGTGCTCACCGAGGCCATCGCCCGTGTGCAAAAGCGAGGCAAGCGCGTGATTCTGTATGCCAACGGTGTTTTCATCGATGCCGCCTCGAAATTCTATACCGAACACGGCCATGAAGCTATCTGTGCCAAACCCAATGCACAACCCTACGTCTGGTTCTTCGACAAGTTTCGCAACTCGTCCGTACCGGTTTTTGTGCAAGCCTGTCCGGGCTCGGACGTCTGGTACGAGCGACTGCTGGCCTTGGGCCGGCAGGCAAAGGAACTGGGCGCCGATGGAATCCTTTTCGATTCGGTTGCCGCGGTGGGAACAAGCAAGTGCTTCACGCAAACTCATCGTCATAAGAATCCGGCCCAGGCATACGCCCAATGTCGCATGCAAATAGTCCACTGCCTGGTGGAGGAGTTGCGCCGCGACAATCCCGAATTCATCGTCATGACCGAGGCCCTCATCGGTTCACTCGCACGCGACCTTGTGCTTTTCCACGGCCTGGGGAACGGCTTTGGCTATGCCGACCCCGGCCCGAACCGGACAGCGTTTCTCGAGATGTTTCGCTACACTTTTCCCGAAGTGTTCGTAACCCAGCGTGAACCGTGCCCCATGCTGACCCGCAACCGCGCGAACTACGCCTGCATGTACGGTTTGCGCCACGAGATAGAATCGCGTTACGTGCCAGACGTAAAATACCTGCTCGAAGGCATTGTCCCCACGGCGGCCGATTACAGCGATTGCAACAGCCCGCCCCACGTGGCTCTAATGCTAAGCATGCCTCCAAAGGAAGCCGCCGCCTACATGCGGGCGGTGATCTATTTGGAACGACGCCACGCCGATCTGCTTTGGAACGGCCGCTTTGTAGATACCGAGAACTTTGAAATCGAAGGCGAAGGCGTTGTGGCCAAGGCCTATCGTGGCGGGAATAAGTTGGGTGTGGTAGTCTGGAATCATACCAAGCAGCCACGCAGCGTGAAGTTGCGAGTTCCCGGCCATGAACTGCAATCGGTAGACGAGCCCGGCGCCGACACTAAGCCCATGGCGGAAAGTCCCATACCCGCGGAAACCGTGCGGCTATACATCTGGGCCGCGCGATAATCGTCCATTAAGCCTGATTATTCATGAACAACGAAGAACATATAAAAACAGCCGCGACAGGCTTCCAATGTTTGGAGTCCGCCGCGGCTGCTAGAGCGAGAGAGTGTCTTCAGTTTCTATTGTGTCGGTTGTGCGGTCAAAGCCTGGTGCTGTGCGGGCGGTAGACCTTTGCCCAGACGGAGGAAGTCCAGAGTAACGGCCAGGGCTTCGTTCATATAGTCATCGCGTTTGACGACCGGCCGGTTGGGGTCGTTGAGTTCCTCGGCCTTCTTCTTTTTCTCATCGTCGTCGTTCATTTCCTCACGTTCGGCCCGAAACTTCGCCTCGTTTAGGGTGACCGTCTTGCGGTCCTTTTGTTCCTTGTATTTCTCGATGTTCTTCATCACTTTCTGGAAGTGCTTGGATGATTCGCACCTCTTTTGAGAAAGCTCCTGCAGTTTTTTACAGAGCGGTTTGCTAACATCGTGGAGTTTTCTGAAATCAGTGCTTTCTAGACGGTCGAAGGCGACCGGGTAATCCAGGTCGGCCTCGCCTACGTCCCAGTAGCTCGTGATGCTGGGCAACTCCACATCGGCCAGGACACCGCGGTTTTGCGTGCTGTCACCGTTGGGGCGATAAAACTGCTGCATCGTGATCTTCAAGGCGCCCATCTTGCCGATGGTTGGAATATTGAAAACACCAAGCGCCCGGTTCAGGTCGTGTAGGCTTTGTACGGTGCCCTTGCCGTGCGTGGAGTGGTCGCCGACAATCAGCCCGCGTTGATAGTCCTGGATGGCCCCGGCCAGAATCTCACTGGCGCTGGCGCTGAACTTGCTGGTAAGAACAACCAGCGGTCCGTCCCAAGATACGCCCGGATCGTGATCTTCATATAGGATATATCCGCCCAGTCCCTTGACCTGCACGACCGGGCCGCGGTCGATGAACAGCCCGGTGAGGTTGATGGCCTCAGTCAACGATCCGCCGCCATTCATGCGTAGATCTAGAACCACGGCATCCACGCCCTTGGCCTTGAAGTCGTCGAGAATGACGCGGACGTCGCGGGTTGTGCTCTTGAAGTCGGGCAAACCGCGACGGGCGCCTTCCATGTCCATGTAGAAACTGGGCAGGTCGATAACACCGATCTTATAGGGGCTGCCGTCGGGTTTCTTGCCTTCTTCGATAACTTCACCACGGGCTTCGCTGTCCTTGAGCTCGATTCGCTCGCGCGCGATCTTCACGATCTTCTCGCCCGAATCGTCTGCCGGCTGGACTTGCAGACGCACGACCGTGCCCCGTTCGCCACGGATCAGCTTGACCACGTTAGTCAGCTTCATATTGACGATATCGACGATTTCGCCTTCATCGCCCTGACCCACGCCCGTAATGCGATCTTCAACCTTGAGTTCACCGTTTTTGTCGGCGGCGCCGCCGGGGATGATCTTTTTGATTACCGTGGTTCCATCGTCGTCCGATTGCAGCGATGCGCCGATGCCTTCAAGCTCGAGACGCATGGCGATCTCGAAGTTCTCCAGCGTGCTGGGCGACATATAGGTGGTATGCGGATCGTAAGAAGACGTCATCGCCGTAAGGTACATTTCCAGCAGATCGTCGTTACTGTATTGGTGCATGCGACGTGAACGGCTGGCGTAACGCTTTTCCAGCTTCTCGATGGCTTCTTTGCCGGTCAGAGGCTTCTTCTTATCGGTTCGCAAAACCAAAAGGTCGTATTTTACTCGCTTTCGCCACAATTCGCGGGCTTCTTCGGGAGTTTTCGGATAGGCTGCGTCCTCGCGATCGCGCATGATTTCTTCGTCGATCGTAAAATCGTGATCGGCTTGCAGAAGCTCCATGGCCATCGCGACTCGTTCGTCGACTCGTTGCAGGAAACGCTTGTAGACCTTATAGCCAAAGCTGATGTCGCCGTGGCTGGCCATGTCGTCCAGATCGAGCTTGCGCTTCATGAACTCGTCGACGTCCGACTGGTAGAAGTACATCTTGCCCGGGTCGAGCATCTTCAAATACGTCTTCATGAAACGTTGAGAAATTTCGTCGTCGAGAGCGTGCCGCGAAAGATGCTTCATCTTCAAAAGTTGAACCACCGAAATCGTAATGTAACGGTCGTTTTGAGTCGGGCCCACCGGATCGGCACAAAGTGTCGACGGCAGCAAAATTGTAAGCGAAAGCAACAGTACGGCAGGCAGCATAAAACGCGTACGAATCGAATCAAACTTTAATGGCATTAAATTCACCTCTTCAGCCTTATGGAAATCTGAAATACTCCTTCGAGAACGGCAGGAGTCGAGTTTGGAGGGGATCGGGATGGAACCTCTTTAGAATCTCATATCGTTCCGTGATAGTTAATCTCGACAGATAAAAAAACCTTAAAGCCCGTTTAAAGACCCCAATTTTCCAATCCGACCTTTCGAGCCTCATATTATCCGCAATGGTTAATTACGGCAAGGCCGAAAATAGTATAATCGGGTGGGGCCTGATGGAATCCCAAGTTGGGGAGGGCCTGAAAAAAACCTGACATTCTCACCCTGGCCCCACCGTTCATTCTACTAAACTTTAGAGATTGGAGCTCTTGAGTGGGCACGAATTATCCCACTTATTCCCTTCTACGGAGACCGCAAAGCCAAAGTTCGATTTGCTTGTGCACCATGCTATCGGTTAATATGGGTCATTCGAATAAACATTTGTATGGTATGCATGTTACTGATTGTTTTGTCCGGACATGATATACTAACCCGAAGCGCAAGCGAGGGGGATCGGCAGGGAAAACGTTATTCCCCCCTCGCTTGCGCTTCGGGTTCGTATCTTGCCTGTCCTCTGCCCTCTGCCCTCTATCCCAAAAAATGACTCACAACACCCAACGCCCATCCATCCTCCTTGCCGCCATAGCGGTTTTGTTACTCTTGCCGCAAACTATCGTCCGGGCAGACGATCATCCCTGGAACCAGTTCCGCGGACCCGGCGGCTCGGCCGCGGTCGAAGAGGCCGACGCGCCACGGTTGCCTTTGAAGTGGACCGAGAAGGACTATCGCTGGCGGGTAAAGTTACCGGGTGACGGATGGTCGTCGCCGGTGATTTGGGGTGAGCAGGTTTTTGTCACGTCCGCCTTGCCTGCCGACGGCACCAAGATTATTCGCTGTTTGAAAACCGAAAACGGCGAGATGGTTTGGGAACGCAGTTTCCCGGCCGATCTGCACCCCAAACACGACAACAACAGCTTCGCTTCCTCGACGCCCGTGCTCGACGAAAAAAACGTCTACATGACCTGGGCTACCCCCAAGGCTTATATAGTCGTGGCGCTCGACAAGACCAGCGGCCAAGATGTTTGGCGGCGCGACCTGGGGCCGTATGTTTCGGAGCACGGTTTCGGAGCATCGCCAATTTTGGTGGGCGATCTATTGATTCTACCCAACGATCAGGACGGCAAGAGTTCGGTTTTCGCTCTCGATCGACGCACCGGTAAAACCCGTTGGGAAGTACCACGCAAGACCGACCGCACGGCTTTTGCCACGCCCTGTCTATTCCAACCCCCGAAAGGCCCACCACAACTCATCCTGTCCAGTTCGGCCGACGGCGTGACCAGTCTCGATCCGGAAACCGGCAAAAAAAACTGGGCGTTGCCCGTCTTCGAGCACCGCGTGGTTGGTTCGCCGGTCGTTTGCTCCAGCCTGGTTTTTGCCGCCTGCGGAAGCGGCGGTGGTGGAAAACTCCTTGTCGCCATACGTCCGGGAGACACCGCCAAAGGTACCAAAGCGGAAGTTGTCCACGAAGTCAAACAGGCCATGCCCTACGTGGTTACGCCCGTCGCGCGCGGTGAGCGGATTTTCCTCTGGGCAGACTCGGGCATAGTCAACTGCATGGATGCCCCCAGCGGCAAGGTACTCTGGCGGAAGCGGATCGGCGGCAAATACTTCGGCTCGCCGGTACGCGTCGGCGGCCGCCTGTATTGCATGTCACGCGAAGGCAAGATGGTAGTTATGGCCGCCGAAGACAAATTTCAACCGCCCCTGGCTGAAATCGACTTGGGCGAACCCAGCTTCAGCACCCCGGCAGTCTACAAGGGCGTAATGTATATTCGCACCCGCTCGCACTTGATGGCGCTGGAAGGAAAATGAGGGCAGGCTAGCAGTTTGTAGTTCCGCCTTTAGGCGGCAAAAGCCTTAACAGAGCGATTCTAAATACCCAATATCTCTCCTAAAGGCGGTACTACAAGCGGCATATAACCCTAACTCAAACAATCGAACTAACGACTTCTCTTCCGTAACAGCACAAGACTGAACAGCGTAATCAACAGGTTTACGATTCCCGGCTCGGGCACAGCTCGTGATCGTGAACTGCTGAAATCGCTGCCATAATACGCTGCCAGCAAGCCTAAATCGCTAACATCCACGGCGCCGTTGTAGTCGAAGTCACCATCTCCCCATTCTGCACCGCTGGTTGTACCATATTTTGCAGCCAGTATGCCAAGGTCGGACACATCCACGCTCCTGTCACAATTGGCATCACCACACAGGACGATGAGCGTATTGTCTATGCCGGTATCCCATATGTTCAGTGTATTTTGTGTTCCCGCGTCAAAGCTGTTCCATGTCCCCGCCACATCCAGCCAATCGAGAGAGTCGAGTTCGACCGTCAGCGGAGCAACCTGACTGCCGGTCAGGTTGGTAGCATCACCCAGCAACAGTTGTTCGAGGTCGTCCATACCGTACATTCTCGACAGGTCCGAAATTCCGGTGAAGTCGACGCCGTTCATGTCAAGGTCCAAAACTCCCGACACATCCGCAATGCCGACGGTACCTACTTGGCTTCCACCATCCATGAGAGCATCGAAGCATGTCTGGCTAAGCGTCGCATTTGTCAAAAGCACTTTCGTTAGTGGATTGCCCGTAATGCTGAATTCTTCTAAGCCCAGTTCCGAATTGCGTAGATCCATTGTCTCAATCTGGTTGTTGGGCAGGTAAAGGGTGGTCAGATTCGTCAAACCGGCCAGGGGTGATATGTCACTGATCTGATTGTTGAATAGGCCGATGCCACACAGATTCGTCAGTCCGCTGAGAGCCGATATGTCGCTGATTTGATTGCCGCTTAGATTCAACTGCAACATGTCCGTCAGCCCGGCAATGGGTGAGATGTCGCTGATCTGGTTACCGGGCATCTCCAACGCGGCCAGATTTACGGCATATTGCAATCCCTCGATGTTGCTGATGCCCGATGGCCAAATCGAGAAATATTCCAAATCCTCCATATCAGTATCGGTGATAGGAGTGGGAAACGGGATGCCCAATGCGTTCCTTATCGCGGTTTCCATATTCGCATCGGGGAATGTTACAACCTCCGCCGCAACCGGAGCAGTGTCACACAGCCGGGTCAGCGAAATTATAAGCAGTACTAAGCCGAGAGATGGCTGTTGTTGAACACGCATTTCTGCCCCTCTTTTTGATTGGAGTTAGAATTTCCTGCCTTCTAGATGCTCAGCATAATATATAGGGGCATGCGCAGGCAATACCCCCTGAAATAGTGGGTTCAAAACCGATTACCATAATTTTGCCAGGACCAAATCCCCAGGATTACAATTTAAAGCGACGCAACCCTACTTCTTATCACTACCCGAAAGCAACCAGGCCATGTTGAACTTAGCAACGGATACGTACTTAGGTGAAAACTTCCCGTGCCTTTCATAAACGTTGCCGCGCTCATAAACACAGTAGATCATGCCTTTGTCGTCCACGGCAAGTTGGCTGTAGCCTGCGAGTCCCGAGTCTAGAACCTTCGACACGGGCCAGGTCTTGCCGTCGTCGTTGCTTAAACGAATGGTCAGATTCTCGCGTCGTCGGGCATTCCATTTCAGCGCTTTTTCTTTCTTTTTACTACTATCGGGATTGCTAAAAAGCAACTGGCTTGGCGAATAACGCGCCAGGCTTGCCTGGCAGATCGGATCGTATAACTGTTCCTCGAGTCGTGGCGTGGTCCAGTCGCTTGCCCCGTCCGGACTGAAGCTAACCGCTCGACGATATTGAGGCGACTCGTTGCGAATATGAGCCATCACTCGCCCGTCGGAAAGTTCGATCACCACGGTCTCGCTGGGATTCTTGGTCAGATCCCCGTCACGGGCAATCACTTCGCCGGCATGCCATGTGGCGCCTCGGTCGTCGCTGTAGACCGTCGTGCATATCGACGGACGATGGCGATGTTCCAATGCGAGCCAAACCGGGACGACAAACCGCGATTTGTGTTTACCGTGTTGTAATACGATCCCCGGACTCATTCCCGGCGCCACGACGATCCAGGGATAGTCGTCCCGCGTGCGGTATGTGTTGAAAACCTCGGTGATTTCGCGAGGAGCGGTCCAGTGTATGCCGTCGTCGCTACTGGTTCGCCAGTACACTCGCTCGTAGTTGATGGCGTGCATCAGATGAAGTTTTCCCGTTTCACGATCGACGATAAACGTGTTGTTATTTACCGCGTTCAAACCATCGTCGATGATGGTTTGGGGAGGCTTCCATGTCTTGCCGCCGTCGGTACTGCGTCGAATGATGGTGTTGATATCGGACCAATCTCCGAATCCGTCCTTCCTCGCCTCGGTCGACACCAGCAACGTGCCTTTCGGGCTTATCAGAATCGTGGGCGCCCGGTACGTCGTGTATCCGGCCTCCCCCGCTTCAAAAAGATCGACCAAGGCAAAGTAAGGCTTCTCTTGGGCGGACTGCGCGCCAGCAAGTTCGGATAGCGATAGGACGGCGACTAACCCCGCGCTCGCGAAAAGAATACACCTTACCGCTTTCTTGCTACAATAATTCATGATTTCTCCAATCTTTTGTATGCTTAACGTGATAACTTTCTTGGCGACTATTGCTTAACGGAATCGAGGTTCCCTGCCGGCTGAATGAAAAACCGGCGTGGCACTACAGCACAATGTAGAGACATCGCGGGTTTCCTGCGCTCCCATGCTGGGCGCGTGACCGAATAGGTGACAATCGCGTCGCCTGATTTAGCAAAGAAGCAATCCAAATTGGTAAACTCCGCGTCGGGATCGGTTTCAAGGTTGCCGATCTTCCTCCAATTATGGCCTTCATCGTGCGAAATGGCCACGGACAATGGTGTCCGTTCGCCGTAATGGTGGTGTCCTTGCAAATACTGGCTGCCGTTCCAAAACAGCACCAGTATATCGGTACCGGGAATGCGGCGCAAGCAAGTTGAAGATTCGGGGCCCACAAGTCCGCTCGGTTGCGCCGGTGACCAGTTCTCTCCCCGGTCGGTCGAGCGAGTCAGGAAAGGCCCGCCCAGTTGGGTTCGTAGCGACATGAGCAGTTCACCACTGGCCAGCTCGGTGATCGACGCTTCCATGGCTCCCCGCATGGGCAAAACAATCGTGTCTTCCGACCGATGCCAGGTTCTGCCCCGATTATCACTCATCATGCACCAGGCGTCGTTCTTCTGCTTTCCCTGTGAACCAGTGCCGCCGTGGACGCCGAAGATCAACCGTCCGCAACTTAACAACAGCAATTGCGAGTTACCTCCCTGCAACCACTGCCCTTTGCTTTTTTTCCAGAGAGCCTGATCGAACTTCCACGTTCGGCCGTTGTCCTTGGAGCGATGCAACTCCATCGTGGTGCTCGATTTGCCGTGTGCGTGATTGGCCAATAGCAATAGTTCACCGTCGGGCAGCCTACATATCGCCGGCGCCTGCACATTGATGTCGTCATCGCGGGCTGTGATGATCTCACGCGCCCCCGTCCATCTTCTCCCACCGTCTTGCGACCATTGCGCCCAGATCGAACACTGCCCGAAATCGCTGCCTCCATGCCTGCTCGCGCGAAAACGATGGTAGACCATCATGAAATGCCCCGGAGAGAGTTCAACAACCGAGGCCGTGTCGGAGCGAGGCACTTTCTCGCGGGCTTGCTCAATTACCGTCCGGTGGATCGTGACGGGATCAGTTTTCTCATCCGCCGATACGAATCCAATCGTACCAAACAAACAGAAGGCGGTTAACGTGTAGAAAAAACCGGCGAGTCGTGTAAAGCCCGATTGCCGACAATTACTCATGCCCGTGAAATAGTATTGAGCATTATTCATCAGATTATTCCTCGTCGAATAAGTAGGTCCCGCTCAGCAAGCGGGACCTACTTGATCAACAACCTGCTATCAACTTCCGCAAAAACTGCATCCCGCTCATCATCGTCGATGTCCTCGACAGCCATCAACCAGTGCCGCGCAAGCATCGCAACGTCTTCATCGGATAAATTGCGATCACAGAAATCGTCTTCGTCCCGGGTAACGGCGGCAGCGGTTAAAGAGGGTTCCGGAGCAGCTACAATCGGCCGGCTCATATCGGCTGAGTCAACAACCGGGCTTTCCGGCGGTTCTTGCCGATAGTGGCTCGAGAAAATTCCCAGGTCTCCCAAGTCGACCGTGCCGTTTCCGTCGAAGTCGGCCGCATAAGCGTACGGGCTTTCGGTAGTAATGCCCGGCTGCTCCCCATAGACCGACGAGAAAAATGCCAGGTCGCCCAGGCCGACTTGCCCGTCGTGATCCAGGTCGCATGGGTCTTGCGGTGCGATAGCAGCCGTGGCGACAGTGGCCGAAGGTATGGTTTGACCGTATTTAGAAACCAGGATACTCAAATCAGCCTGGTTCACCTTACCATCGAAGTTGAAGTCACCATCGCCCCACTCGGCGCCGCTACTGGTGCCGTAATTCGTGGCTAAAGTTCCCAGGTCACTCACATCCACACTCCCGTCGCCGTTGGCGTCGCCGGGTAACGGAGTGACGGTGATGAGCACCTCGTCGAAAGATTGCTTTTCGCCGTCGTCGGCCGCGAGTCTCAACGTATAAACGCCGGGGGCATCGAACCTCGCCGTGGTGTCGATGGAGCCCGCGTCACCGAAGGTCACGTTGCCGGGACCACTTTGCTTCGTCCACGTGGTGGTGACCGCGGCCGGTGGATTGGGCAGGCCGTCGTCGGTGACGGTTCCGTCGACGTGGTTTGTGAACACCGCGGTGGAAGCATCCAGACCGGCGTCAACCGACGGCGCCTCATTCGGCGGGGTGCTCGTCTCGAACTCAAGCCAGTTGATATTGAGGTGGTTGCCGATCATTTCGAGGCGTAATACCTTACCGTCACCGGCGTGCGGGGCCAGATCGACGTTGCCGAGCGAAACGGTCGCCCAGTTCTGCCAGGCTCCGGTCGACTCAACGGCAAATGTACCGAGTTCGGTAAAGTTCGTTCCTTCAGGTCCGTCGCCGATCAGCAAGCGAATGTCAGCCGGGTCGTCTTGTAAGGATGCGACACGCACATGCACGTTATACTCGCCTTCCGTCACATCCACGGTGTATTCGAGGTACTCGGTATTCGCGATCCAACCGACGTTGAATCCGCCGCCGGTGTCGCTGGTCGTCT
>JAFGTN010000263.1 GCA_016934075.1 Pirellulales bacterium | reverse complement strand
GCCCTGGTCCTGGCCGGGCTGGCCGCCGAGGGTGACACTATTGTCCGCGATGTTTATCATCTAGACCGCGGATACGAAGGTCTCGACCGCAAGCTGGCCGCACTGGGGGCTGAAATCATGCGCATTTCGTAAGGTGCGTAATCACTGGACTTTTACAAAATTGCGAGTCAAGGGCACTATTGTTTTAGAAAACGGCCATTGACTTTTCGGTACCACTCGATATTGTCCCAGTTCTTCCAATAAGGATGGCTGTAGTTCCAAGGTGTGCTGCCCCAGAATTCGTATTCGCTTGAAAGCCCCATGCAGTATTCACACCAGTCATAAAGCCAGTCCCACTCCAGGTCCGGGTGATCCATGTGCCACCAAGGCCCCCAAGCCTCAGTAGTCGTCAGGGGAACACCCAGTTCCTTTGCCCAGGAACTGGCGGTTTGCATCTGTTGTTTCATGTGATTGCGAAGCGAGTCCTGGTGTTTCAAGGCTTCGCGTATTCCGGCCATATACGCCTTGTAGTCGTTGGCCGGATCTCTGTCCTTTTTCAGCTTATTGAATCCGGTATATTCATCCAATTGTCCCTTGATCCATATATGCAACTCCAATACATCCAGACCCACGGGTTTGAGCGACCGGATTTCGGGCCAGAAATTGGTCAGAGAAAACGTAAATCGGATTCCAGGATATTTCTTGTGAAAATGCGCCAGAGTGGATTCGAAGTAATCTTTTATGAATGCTCTTTGTGCATAATTCCAGGCACCCTTACCCGCTCCTGCCTGCTGCATTGCGTTTGGCTGGTTGGCGTTTTTGGGGGGCGGCGTTTTGGATAGCCGCTGGATTTCATCCGCAAACGGGGTGAAGTAGGGGAATTCTTGATCGAAATCCACATACATAACATGTTCCAGCAGTCCCCTTTCTTGCAGAATGTCGAGTACCGTTTCCCATGCTTTCCAGAATTGTGCGCGATCGGAATACGGTTTTCGATCTCCTATCCCCCACGAGGACAGGATCACATTGATTCCTTTCTCTTTGGTGATGGTCATGAAGGCAATCAAATCCCGGACGACATTATAGCTGTATTCCTTTTCGCTAGGCCCCCAAGTGCGTAAGGGATCGGCCGGCACCTTGAATGTTTTTTTCTTTTCGGCAATCAATTGACCGACTACAAGGGGAAAAGCATCAATGCGGACGGTGTTGAAACCTCGCTCGATAAGTTCATCCGTAACCTTGTCGAAATCCTCAAAAGATCCACCGGGATAATGGCAGTAGAGCCAGGAGAAATCCCACATGGCGATGGTGAGCCGTGGCGGTTTAAGATCTTTACGGATATCGTCAGAAGCTTCCATACGGCCGGTTTTATAACCAAAGCTTGTTAAACAAATCAGACACAAAAGAACTACCCGCGTAAACATGGATCAATCTCCTTGAAACTCAATTGTTTGTTGTTCTTTGAAATTACCCGCAAGCCAAGTGGCAAAGGCTCGTTCTATGGGCTCAACTTGATGGGCGTCATCTCCGGCAACCGTGAAGAGATCAATTCGGCCGTTTGCCGATGGCACGTTAAAAAGATGATTTGCACATCCGTTGCCAGTTTGATCAGAACATCAAGCGTTTCGGCGGCGCGAGTATCATCGAAGTTGACGAGCACGTCGTCCATCACCAGCGGCAACGGTTCGGAGCTGCGGCAATAATGCCGTACGTAGGCCAGGCGGATGGCCAGGTAGAGTTGTTCACGCGTGCCGGTACTGAGTTGCGACGGTTCCTTGCTGTCGCCGGCAGTGTTTTCCACTAGTAGCGTATCGCTCTCGTCTAGTCGCCGGCGAATGCCCGTGTAACGGCCCAGCGTCATTTGCGAGAAAAGCTCGGTCACGCTCTCCAGCATTTCCGGCTGGTGTTCGCGTTCGAAACGGTCGATGGCAGCTTTCATTAGCGATTCGGCCAGAACCAGCGGCGCCCAGCGGTCGACGGCGGCGCCCAGTTCCGCCCGCAGACTTTCCAGCGTTGTAACCGCTTCCATGGCTTCGCTACGGCTGTCGAGGCGTTTGAGTTCGGTTTGCGCGGCGCCCACGTCTTTTGCAGCCTGCTCGTACTGTTGCGCGACGGTTGCCAGCTCTTCTTGGGCCGTATTCAGTTCACGTTGCAGCGAGTCGGTATCGGTTTCAGCCAGTCGAGCGTGGAAAGCCTCGATATCCTCGGTTTCGGCTGCCGCTTGTATTTCTCGTGTTAAGTCTTCGATCTCTTTTTGCAGATCGATCTTCGTACGCGCGTCGGCCGCGATGCGGTAGAAGTCCTCATCGGATTCCACTTCGGCGGCATCGCGGAAGTGTTGTAGCTTTAGCTGTAGCGATTCCTGTTGGGTCGATTTGGCCTTTTCGCGCCGCCGGGCATCATCGATGGTTTTTGTCAGTTCCGCGTGGGTGTGTTGGGCCTGGTTGGCCTTCTCGAGACGCTCGGCCAGACGCGTGGCGGCCTCTTCGGCCGGCAGGTCGCACAATTCGGGGGCCAGCGATTCGCAAGCCCGATAGACACGATCTTCATAGTCGGCGATGCCCTTGCGCATATCGGCGATGCGAGGATCGAGGTCGCGGGCTTTTTGCATTTCGCCGCGGGCACCATGCAATTCTTTGAGCACTTTGTCGGCCAGCGATGCGTCCCATTCCGTGGGAAAGCCGATTATCTTGAGTGTTTTGTGCAGCCGCTTGCGGCATTGCTCTTGGCTCTTTTCGATATCGTTGATGTCGCTGGCCAGATCCTCGATCTCTTGCTGCAAAGACGGCAGTTCGTTTTCCAGATGGCGACGAGCGGCTTCAGCATCGCGGGCCAGTTCGACACGGTGGCGGGCTTCTTCCAGCAGCGTTTGCGGCGAATCTTCCCGGTTTTCCATAACCTGGCGAAGTTGCCGCTCAAAATCGTCTATGCGGTTTTGCAGCTCTTTGCGTTTTAACTCAAGTCCTTTCCGGCCGCGGAGCCGTTCGAAATATTCTTCGTACATGGAAAGCCATTGCCGCATGACCTCGGGCGTGTCGGGCTTGAGCCGGCATTCTTTCCATAGCTTGCGCCATTGTTTTTGCAGTGATGTGGTTTTGGCCGAGCGGGCATCGTGAATTTTTTTGAGTTCGCGGAACTTGTTTTCCAAACGTTCGGTGTCGGCCACCAGTTGTTCGCGAGCGGCGACAAGCTTAGCTTTGTCCTGGCGCTGATCGGCCAGATCATCGGCTTTCCCGAGGGCTTTCGTGAATTGTTCCGCAAGTTCGCTCTTCAATTCATCTTCGGCGAGCGATGGGGCAGAATCCGTATTCGCCTTGGCAAGCCACTTGCGGATTTCGTCGGCGGTATTATCTCCGTCGAAAAAGGTTCGGCGGATCAGTTTCCAGGCGGTGTCGCGACGGTTGCGGGTTTCAACCAGTATTTGCCGATCCGGGATCTTTTGCCGGGCGTCGACCGAGGCCAACCGTTTGCGATAGTAGTTCAACTCTGCCTCGGCTGTTTCCATGTTGGTCCGGGCTTGCGAAAGTTGTTGGTGGTTTTCGCTGAAATTTGCGGCAAATTGGTTTATTTTGGCCCCTAGCGGGACGGGTATCGTGTCTAGAAGTTGAGCCTCGACGTCGACCGCGGCGATCAGTTTATTGCGTAAATCGTCGATTTTCAAAGCGGCTTCCGCGATTGCAGTATTTAATTCGGTATGATTTTGCAAGTCGTTTTTGTACTCGCCGGCGTTTTCCACGAGTTGTGCCAGGGCCGGGGCGGCCGGCGCGGCCTGCAGTTCGTCGAGACGGCGGGTTTCGGCGGCCAGTTTGCGGCGCTTTTCCTTGGCTTGTGATTCCAGATTCTTTTTGTCCCTTACCAGGTCGTGGGTTTCTTGTGCTATTGATTCGACGGCTTCGGATTGTGCCGAACTGATAGTAAATTTTTCCAGGAAGGTGATATCCCAGTCGGGATTCAGACGCGCGGCCGTAACGCCCAGCGAGTATCGAATAGTGTCCGCTTCCTGGATACGTTTGGGCAGGTCTTCTCTAAAACGCTCGATTTGTTCTAGGCCGCGTTCCAGTGATTTTACCGTGGCAGCGGCCGTTTCTTCGATCAGTTGAGGCTCGAGTTGCAAAGCTTCCAGTCGCGCTTGGGCGGCATCGATATTGTTTTGCTCTTGGGTCAGTTCGCCGGAAATCGAATCGAGGGCCTCGAGCGTCCCGCGGTAGTCTTTCTCGGCGTCTGGCAGATTCAGAATCCCTTGGGGCACCGACAGCGCGGCTAATTCCTTTTCGGCTTCTATGCGGCGTAGCCACGGCCGCAGAGCCTTATGCAATCGTTCGGCTCGTGAAAATCGTAATTGTAGAGCGTCGCGAGTGGCTCGTAAGTCGGCCAATGTTGTCTCGGCTTCGTCGCACTTTTGGCAAAGCTCCTTGTAGTCGCGCGGCCTGACAGTCGCTTTTCCCAATGCCGTGTCGGCGGATTTGATGGACTTCAGCAGTTTGTTGATTGTCAGCGTCGAGCCACGTGGTTTGAAAAGCTGCTCGTGTTCTTTTTTCAGCGCCTCTTGTACCTGTTGGAAATTGGCCAGCCCGCCCATGCCGCCGCCGTAGAGGGCGTCTGACAGGTTGGCTTCCTCAAGGCTCTTCTCGCCGGCGACCAGTTCTGCCAGCGAGAATCCGAAAACGTGCTGGTAAAGCTGCGAGTTTGCTTGTCCGAGCATTGCGCTAAGCGAGGTTTCGTCGACACTGGTATTATCGCCTTCGACTTCACCCAAGACAACGTTCTTGTTGCCTTTGCGACGGCGGAAATTTACCCTCCGCCCGTCCGACAATTCGATCGATACCGTGGCGGCCATCTCGCCCTGGTGATCTGTAAAGGCGTAACGGTTCTTCCCGCCGAAACCGAAAAACACCTCGCGTATAAGCTGCAATAGCGTCGATTTGCCGGCCTCGTTGGGCCCATGAACGAGCTGGAAACCGTCGTCCGAAAACTCGAACGTCTTATTACCGGAAAAAATTCCGTAGTTCTCTATTTCCAACCGGCGAAGTTTCATTGGGAGTTGTCAGTAAACAGTTATCAGTAAACAGTTATCAGTAAACAGTTATCAGTAAACAGTTATCAGTAAACAGTTATCAGTAAACAGTTATCAGTAATCAGTTTTCAGACTTAATGATTAATTATGGTTTTATTACAATTTAGTGGGTGATTTAGTTAGAGGACAGAGGATAGATGACAGAGGACAGGCTTTTTAGTCCAGCCGCTTGCGGCAGTTTGAGCCTTGCCAAGTACGGGTTCCTCTTC
>JAFGTN010000262.1 GCA_016934075.1 Pirellulales bacterium | reverse complement strand
CCGGCGCCCGCGAACGCTACTACATGGCGATCGAGTTGGACGAAGATTATGTCGAAGCCCGCGCCAACCTGGGATGCGTATTGGCCGAAACGGGCCAACTGGATCTGGCAGTGGCCGCCTTCGAGGGAGCCCTGGCCTTTCACGGCGATTACGCCGACGTGCACTACCATCTTGCCCGCGTGCTTACCGATCTGGGCGACCGAAAAAAGGCCAGGCAGCACTGGCAAGTCTTCATCCGCCTCGCCCCCGACAGCCCCTGGGCCGAAGAAGCCCGCGAACAACTTGGGGAGTAATAGACGGAAGCAATCCAATATCTACGAATAAGTGAATGAACTGCCTCAGCCGCAGAGAGTTCAACGGTATAGCGGCGAGCAACGTATTGGCGGCGGGGTCGATCTGCCGATCACTTTGCGGTTCGCCCGCGGGAGAAACTGCCGCGGGTGGAGTTTGAGTTTCTAAAGTTCTGGAAGGAAAAGATATTTTCTCCTATATCCAGCGTGGCCGATACGGCATTGACGCCCACCGAGGCCGCTCAAGATTCGGTCAAGATTATCAAGGAACTCTGGGCGAAGGCGGTGTGAGGAGTGAGGTATGAGGCGTGAGCAGTGGGCGGAATGGGCGAACAACTGGTTCCGTCGGATGAAACGTTATCTCGCGAAAGCGGCGTCTATTGCGGTGCTGGTCACACGGGCACACTCGAGTTCAAGTATCAAGTTTAACCGTTAGTCGTATGCCACCATTCCAGCCTTCATTGCGCCTTCGATGGTTCCATCGACGTACTCGTCGCCGGGGAAACACCACTCCTTTGGGTCATATTGTCCCGAAGAGTACTTGTAGATTGAGAATTCCCAGTCCTCCATATCGCCGGTGTATTCGAGGCGACATATGGGGCCTTTTGTGCCATAGTCATCTCTGTCAAGATACAAGTACTTTCCTTTGAAGCGAAAAGAGTAAGTTATATCGCAATCGCCCAGTTCATCCCGATTAAAACCATCCACGATTGACCGGACTTGCTCCTGCACTTCCTTGGGTATCGATTTCTTTGGCATGTCGGATTCGGTATGTTAAATATGGAACATGGATTTTAGTTTGTAGGGTGCATCGACTGGTGGCCACGATTACATAAGACAGGAGTGTCGTTCGAAACAAGAGATATTGCAATTAGGCAAACATCTCCTACGGCTTGGTCGTCTCTTTTAATTGAATGTGGGCCGTTCAATTTGCGATAAAGGCACGGAACAGCGTCCATAGGCATTGGCAACCCACGCTCTCTTTTCGTTGTTTAAGGGTAAGTACAGAACTTCGATAGATGTGCCTGCACCGGAATGATGCACCTGAGTTTCAGCAACTATACTTTCATAATCGAATTCGCTAGACAATTTCACAATTCGAGAAGTATCATCTTCTTCGTAGGTTGCGTCACCCTTAATCGTAATAAGTCCACGTTCAACGATTTCCCAGTGGAACTCGTCGTAGTACATAAGTGTGACGTTGTGGTCCTCAAAGAATCCTTTGCCATCAGGTAAGAATGAAATCACTTGATCGCTCATGCCACCCGGGCCATGCAAGATGTAAGCGGACCATTGTCCCATGATCTGATCTTGGTTGCAGATAGGAATCCGCGGATCAATTCGCTTTGGTGGCACCTTATCGCGATAAATGTCTTCCAGCGATTTCCAGGCTTCTTCAAAGGCAACTTTTGAAATGCGTGGCGCATCTCGACCGGAGATACCGTCCAAGCCTGTCCAAAGACCATCATTTCTTCCGAATGGCCCAAGGACTATCGGACACCCGGAGTCGTTCAAACCTATCTCGCGTGTTACAAGTGCTTTTGCGGTGTCGATTTCTACGTACCATTTGGTGACATATGGATAATGTTTCTCAAAATCCGGATTACAAGAGTGACGACACCTCAGCATCCCCGCAAGTAGATTGTTGGGTACTTCGTCGGATCCGTCGTTCAGTTCGTAGTAATGAAGGGCCATGATTTTGTATCCCTGAAAGATCGAGTATTTCTGCTGAAGCTTTTGATTTCTATGGCGACTTGCGCTCTTCCATTTCTACAACTCGCTGTTCGACCTTGCGAATTGCGACCGGCAAGGATCCGCTGTTGAGCAAGACGACCAGGTCTTTCACTTCCTGTTCGGTGAAGTCGCCCGCTATCTGGCCGCGAGTGGTTATTGGTCCATTGATAGAGGGTGCTGAATAGAGAGAACCATTGAGGATAATGCCCAGGTGCCTTTTGAAGCCACCGACTTCATCTGGAAGGTTATCACTTGTAAGCCTGCCGAAACGGTGACCTCCATTGGAAGAAAGCTGAAAATTCACGCACGGCCGGTCTCTTTCGTCGAACCCGGCGGAGCAACGGGTAAGGTACGCGCCCGTGACGTTGAAGGGATCCATGACAACAAGGATCTCCAGAGTGGTTTTGCCTTCGACTGACTGTGTGCGGGTGGCGATATCCCGGAAGAGGGTGAATTCATCTTCGCGACCGTCCTGGACCGGCACCCATCTGGCCACGAGCTTTTTCTCGCCTTTTTTTTCTTGTCGTGTTGGTAAACCTTATTGTCTTTGGAGGCTTTTGCCAGGGAGATCAGGTCGGCGTGATCCCTGCTGTTGGCCAGGATACGAAATTCGAGCGTTCCGTACTTTGGCAGCAGGTCCGCGATCCGTTGCATTTTCTCAAGGTCCGTACGAAAGATGGTCACCTCGATACGTTTGTTGTCGAGCAGCCGGACAGAACCCGCCTTGCTCCAGTTTGGATTGAGCCGGTTGTCAATCATAGCTACCAACCTCTGCATGTCCTGCTCGGAAGGCTTGTCCACGCCGGACTGCTTATCCTCGTCGAGCGCATAGACTACAACCATGCCCGGCTGTTTGGAGGAAATATCACCGCAACCGCCGGCCATCAGCACCAGCCCCGCCAGCAACACGCTAATCGCTTGCAGTTTCATGCTATGTCCCCTCGGAGAAAGGTGTAATACCAATTATCGGTTGATCATGCGATCCGCCGAGTAGTATAACATTTCAATACTGTGATGCAAGCGAGTGTCCGCAATTTGGGGCATTGTCTACTAGTAGCTCCTACCCCTGTGCAAAGAACAACAAATCGGTTTGTTACTGGTCGATTAGTTGGTTGTTGTAGGTGATCGGTTCGACACGGACTTGTATGAAGATTTTTATTAAGCGGGTATACCTGGTTTTTGAGTCTGGAATAGCAGTGAGCGGAATGGCGCTAGATAGCGGCCATGATCTAATTGTCGACTTTCAAGAACTAGATATATCTGCATCTTTCGTAGAAATGCTGAAGCAGAATGTCGAACCGTGTCCCGAACCGTCCGACTCGACCCAGATGCGTCCGCCATGTGCATCCAAGATCCGCTTCACCAATGCCAAACCTAATCCTGAACCTTCTCTTGTTGAGTCGAGTCGTTCGAACACTCCAAAGACCTTTTCATGGTAACAGGGCTCGATTCCGATACCATTGTCGCGAACATAGCAGATGGTCTCGTTGCCTTCCCGGCGCGAACCGATTTCGATTCGCGGCTGAGGTTGATCACCCATGTACTTTATGGCATTCTCCAAGAGGTTTTGCATGACCTCCCTAAGACGAAGTCGGTCGCCGAAGACCACAGGCAGGTCAGCAGAGATCTCGATTTGTACTCCATACTTCTCGGCTTGTCCGGCGATAAGTTCAATCGTTTCACGGGCCAAGGCCTCTAGCGGTACGTTCTCCGACGGATTGACCAATCGGCCGACCCGCGCCAGCTCCAACAGTTTCCGCAACAAATGGTCCATCTTGCCGGTCGCGTTGGAGATGCGAGCTAGATCATCCTTTACTCGCTCAGGTTCCCCTCTTTCCAGGTCTTGTTGCAGGATTCCAACAAAGCCCTGAATCGATACCAGCGGGCTTTTCAGGTCGTGTGATACGGTGTAGGTGAATCTCTCCAGTTCTGTGTTCTGGGCCTCCAGTTTAGCAATCAAACGATCCCTCTCTTCCTCCACCAACTTTCGATCCGTCACATCGCGGTTGTTGGCGCGCCGGCCGCTATAGCACCCATCTTTCCCATAAACAGGTTGACACTTATGCTCAATCCAACGTAGTTGGCCTTCGCGAGTGAAAATCCGATAGGTGAGCGACAGCACTTCTTCGTGCTCGATTTCCTGGCTGGTGTGCCGAGCAAGACTCTCTCGGTCTTCGGTGTGAGTGATCGCATGTATGAGGTCAGGATCCGCCTGGAATTCTTCAACGGTGTAGCCGGTGATTCGTTGGCAAGCTGGAGAGATGTACAAATAGTTGCCGTCCGTTCCTATCCAATATTCCCAGTCATAGGTGTAGTCGGCTACTGTTCTGTAGCGTTCCTCGCTCTCTTCCACCTTCTTGCGGTGCTGATTCATGGATAAAAAAAGCGGAGCAATCCAGGCTATCCCGACCACCATTAGCACGGAGCTGCCAAGCGCGACCAATTCTGCTACCAAATCAGGTGCGGGGTCGGAGTGTTCGAAAATCAATCGCAGTAGAGTGACGCTACGCCGGATGACCATCAAAAAAACAGCCGCCGAAATCAGCATCCATGCTCTGCCCGCATGGGTTATCAGGGTCAGCCGTAAAGCCAATATCGCCGCCACCAGCTGAAGCACAACTGATGTTGCCAGGACAAGTGTTACGCCCATTTGACAGTTTCCTGAATATAAGGGGCAACCGAATAGAGAATTGTGATGTAGTATGTCTTATACCCGGCTGATACGCAATAGTTGTCAGATCGGCTGAAGGCTGCACGGTGTGTTGGGAGTCACACCCACCCCATCAACTTGGCCAGCGCGTTGAGCAGCACGATCGTGCCCACCACAGCCGCGCCGACAGAGGCCAGCAACACGGCGGCGCTGCCGATGTCGAGTGCTCCGCCGATGTGTGGATTGGGCTCGTCGGTTATTGCCCGAGCCATGGTTTCCAGGGCCGTGTTGACCATTTCGGCGACCAGTACGACGGTGATGCAGATGACCAGCAGGCACCATTCGATCATGTTCACCCTCAGCAGGATGCCGGCCACGATTACGGCAGCCGCCATGAAGAAGTGGGCGAAGAAACTGCTCTCGCCGCGGAATCCCTGCCATGTGCCGCGGAAGGCATCGCTGAATTTCGCTCCCCAAGAGCGATCCGGGCGACTGACCTCCCGTTCGTGAATTTCCGGCTGATGCTGCTGGAGTGGAGACATTTTTTTATCCTTGAAGGAGTGTGTCCCAAGACATGTGACTTAAGACATAGGACTTAAGACATGAGACTTCGGACGTCAGACTTCAGATTTGAACATTGTACGTTTTTGCCGGATCACGGACTGATTTAAGATTTGATCATTGAACCTTGATCATTGGTCCTTCGTCATTCTTTCCTCATTCTGATTTCGACATTCGAAATTTCTGCTCTCTGTCCTCTGTCCTCTAGCAGCCCGTTGAAAAACACAAGTTAGACCTACAAATTCAAATAAATCCGGCTTGTCGGATTTGTTTGAATTATAACAAGTGCTTACATCAAGGGTAAGTAAATTTCTTGTACCGAACAGGTTATCATTTTGACTACACAAGCTGCACGTAATGTAAAGCAACCGACGCTGCGCGTCGCTTCCTTTTCATATAGGTCTAACTTGTGTTTTTCAACTGGCTGCTAAACCCCCAAACAATCACCACCGCAACAACACCGTGGCCCAGGTCAAGCCGGCGCCGAAGCCGCTCAGCAGCAGCAGGTCTCCTCGTTTGATGTGGCCTTGGCGATAAAACTCGTCGAGTACCAGGGGGATACTTCCGGAAGAAGTATTTCCGTATCGTTCGAGGTTGTTTGCCACTTTATCCGGGTTGATACCCATGGTCTTCACGGTCGCGTTGATGATCCTCATGTTGGCCTGGTGGAAGATGAACATATCGACGTTGTCGATCTTCTCACCGGCATCTTCCAACACCTCGTAGATTGTATCTTCGACGATGCGCACGGCCCATTTGAATATCGGGCGACCTTCCATCTGCATGAAATGTTGGCCGGCATCGGCTGCTTCTTGCGTGAAAACAGTTTGCGATCCGCCCATTGGCCGGCAAAGTAAATCTGCGCCGCTGCCGTCGGATCCCACGGCGTAGGAAAGCAGTCCTTGTTGGCTGTCGCCGGGGGCCAGCAATACTGCTCCGGCCCCGTCGCCGAAGAGCGGATAGGTCTTCTTATCGGCCGGATTCAACACCCGCGAATTGCAATCGGCGCCCACGACCAATACCAGTTGATTGCAGCCGGTTGCCACGAATTGCATGCCCGTCCATAAGGCGAAAACGAAACTGGCGCATGCCGCGCTCAAGTCCAGAGCCGGCGCTTTAAGGTTCATCTTCTCTTGTACCAGGCAGGCCGCCGACGGCAAGGGCATATCCGCCGTGAAGGTGCCCAGTAGCAACAGGTCGATGTCGTTGGGGTCGACGCCGGCGTCTTCGATGCAGCGCTGGGCTGCTTCGACGGCCAAGTCGCTGGTGGCGAGTCCCTCGGGCGTGTGCCGCCGCTCGAGTATGCCCGTACGCTGCACAATCCAATCGGCGTCGCAGCCCAATTCGGTCAGGTCTTCGTTCTTAACGGTTAGCTGCGGCACATACCCTCCGACGCCCACGATGCGGACGCCCATGAGTTTGCCAAGCCGCGATTGCGATTTTTGTGATAATGTATTTCGTTTATGTTTATCGGTTTGTGTCATTTGGTTGGTAACGTTTGCTGTTTACCGCTGGGGATGCCGTTTAGTAGCCGCACTGTTTGCGATTTACCCCGCCGCTGGCGATAAGTCCGCCGGGCCGACTAAACCGATGCCGCTAACTTGAATCCCGAAGGTTAAGGGTTTCCGCGAAGGTTCTCAAGCCCGGCTGTGGAAATTCGTGGCTGTGGTGGAGAAATCGAATATATCGAGAGTTTGGGTGGTCTTTACCAACCCGAAACGCAAGCGAAGGGTATGAAGCCAGGGAAAAACCATACCGCCCGTCGCTTGCTCTTCGGGTTTACATGTATGTAATAACCTTCCCAGCAGCGAGCTACCCACACATTTTACCCATGTTTTAGAGATGACAGATAAAACTCCTTCCCAATTAACCCAACGGTGGGGTGCAATGGCGGTTGTTCAACCGGTAGACTATAGGACTCCTTACTTTTTTATCAACGGAAACATTACTGAGTCATGTGCATTCTGGCCATTCAATACAAGACGGTCCGCGGCGCCCCTATCCTGGTCGCCCATAACCGAGAAGAATATTTCGATCGACCGACCCAGGGACCAAAAATCCAGTCGGGCAAGCCAAGGGCGATTTGTGGAATCGACCGCAAAGCCGGTGGAACATGGTTCGGTGTCAACCAGCATGGGCTGTTCGTCGCCGTGGCCAACCGCCCCAAGGCCAACCCGCCGCTGGAGCCGCGTTCGCGTGGTATCTTGTGCCGCGAGTTGCTCGGACAAACAAACGCCCAAGACGCAACCGACTATGCCGCCGCCGAACTTCGTACCGGCGCGTATGCGGGCGCCAACTATATTTGTGCAGATGCTGACCACGGCTATGTAGTTTATGGCGGTAACTACGTCGAGGCCATCGAGCTTGAGCCGGGATTGCACATTATGACCAACGGCGATATCGACGATCAGATGGATGACCGCCAGGAGTTTGTCCGTCGCCAGTTGACATTGCAGAAAATCGATTCGGCCGTGGCCTTCCTGGCCGTTGCCAGCCGAGCCTTTGCCCGCAAGCCCGACTCTCAAGGCCGCCACGGCGTGGTCATGACCGGCGGTGATTTCGGCACGGTTTCTTCAACACTGCTTTCGCTGCCAAATCGCATCCAAAACTCCGTATACCAATACGCCTCTGGCCCGCCCAGCGACAACACCTACGACGACTGTTCGGCCCTGCTGCGCCAGGTTCTCTCGACCGACAAGAGCAAAGAAGCCCGTGAACGCGAGCTGGCCGAAGCCGACGAGTTCGATGAACTGGACGAGTTTGAAGAAGTGGAAGAGGTTGAGGAATATTGAGGGTACCCTATTTCTTCACAAACTCCTCGATCCGGTCGAACGCTGCTTCAAGGTTCTCCATGCTGGTGGCGAATGATGCTCGGGCGTAGCCTTCCGTGCCGAAGGCCGAGCCCATTACGGTAGCCACCTTCTTTTGCGAGAGCAGTTCCAGGCACCAGGTGGTGGAGTCGTCGACCTGCACGCCGTTGTATTTGCGGCCCAGGTGTTCGGAGATGTTCATGTAGGCGTAGAATGCGCCGCCCATCTCGGGGCAACTCAGTCCGGGGATCTCGGCTACGCGCTTCATTACGAATTCGCGACGCTTGGTGAACTCGGCCAGCATCTCGGTCACGCATTCCTGCGGGCCGGAGAGCGCAGCAATCGATGCCCACTGGCTGACGCTCGTGGGATTAGAGGTTTCCTGGCTTTGCAGGCTGCTGATCGACTTGGCCACATTCTCGGGCGTCATGCTCCAGCCGATTCGCCAGCCGGTCATGGCGTAGGTCTTGCTCACGCCGTTGATGAGCATAGTGCGTTCGGGCAGTTCGTCGTGGAGGGTGGCAAAGCTGACGAACTTGTGGCCCGGATAGACCAGCCGTTCGTAGATCTCGTCAGCCACGACCAGCAGATCCTTTTCGATGACCACGTCGGCCAACGCACCCAACTCCTCGGGTGAGTACATACTGCCGGTGGGATTCGATGGGCTGCAGAGCAGAAGAATTTTTGTGTTGGGCGTGACAGCCTCGCTGAGTGCTCCGGGCGTAAGCTTGAAATCGCTGGCCTGCGTGGTTTGCACGATGACCGGCGTGGCGCCGGTGAGTTGTACCAGGGCCTCATAGCTGACCCAATATGGGGCGGGGATGATGACCTCGTCGCCCGGATTCAAGAGCGCCGTGAAGACATTATGCAGGGCGTGCTTAGCGCCACAGGATATGACCACCTGGGTGGGCTTATATTGGATACCGTGACGGGCCAGATAATCGTCGGCGACAGCCTTACGCAGTTCGGGAATGCCGGGCGCGGGGGTATAGTGCGTTTTACCGTCTTCCATTGCCTGGACGGCCGCGTCGCGGATGTGGGCCGGTGTGTCGAAGTCCGGCTCGCCCAGGCTAAGGTCGTAGACCGTTTCGCCTTCCGCTCGCAGTTCCCGAGCCATTCCGGCCATGGCGATCGTGGCCGAGGGTTGTAATGTTTGGACGATTTTAGAGATGGTAGGGGCCATTAGTTTGTCTCCATATCGTGGCTACAGGTTGACGCATGCGCGCGAACGATCAACAATCATAGTATTAACACGGCCCATATCAAAGGCACCCCCGCCTGTGTTTCATCACACTCTGCCATATTGAGGGTCCCGCACTTGAGGGACATGTAGTCTCGAATCGACCGTTGATCTAAGTCCGCCAGACCTCGGACACCAGATTTCCAGGCAGGTTCGCCAAAGCACAGTCGAGTTACGAAACACAAAAAGCATTGAAAGGCGCATCACACAAGACATGTCACGACCAAATATCGG
>JAFGTN010000261.1 GCA_016934075.1 Pirellulales bacterium | reverse complement strand
GAACCACCGCCAGTCCGTTATGGCCGTGGTGATGTACACTGCGACGCTGGTCGTTTCCGTTGGCCTGGGCCTGTGCCGCGGCCAGACAGAAGACGGCAAGAGAGGCGAGGGTCAGTACAACGCGTTTCATGGTTTGTGTCCTTTCCGTTTGGGGGAGGATTTGGTTTCTTTCGAATCCTGCCAAACGCAAATCGTGTACCGAAACAGAGTTGTATATGTCCTAAAGCAATTGAGAATAAGAGATTATGGCATTTTATCACGTCTTCAGCCGCCGAGTCGTTGCGGGTAATATGTTATCACTATGATTTCCAGTGATGTCGCAATGAGTGCGCCTCGGCCTCGTCGTATGATTCGAGGAACGCGGGCTATTCTGAACACGCCAAACGCAATTATATGCGAAGTAAGGATATCAATGGATGCGTTAGAACCAGCCACTGATGGGTACGTTAAAACCGACAGGTGAACGGGTTCCTCCTACTGGTTATCTCTTCTGATTCACTGCTTGGCAAGAGGTATTTACTGACTAAAGTCATAACGCTACACTCCCTAAATGCTCGTATTCGACTATGTTGTCAGGTTCATCGACGACTGGATTCGAACCAGTAACTTCCGGCTTCGATGTCTCCTATCTGTTTAGTGACACTAGAGATACGAAAGATTCAAAATAAAAAGTTGCCGAAAGTAGGTGCCCGCAAGCCTGCCGCTCATGGGTAAGACCTTCCACTATCTGTCCCGAAAATGGCCCGAACTAGTGGATTATCGCCACGCCCTATCGCCACAAGACTTTGACATGTAGAAGCTTGCACAATGCAAGCGTTATAGATAAGGGCACTTGCATCGATTCGCAAGCACCCTCGCCAAAGCGCGCCTGGCAGGGATCGAACCTGCGGCCTACGGTTTAGGAAACCGTTGCTCTATCCCCTGAGCTACAGGCGCTAAAGACTGGTTGTGCAATGGCTTTCGCTCTTTGTTACAATTATCTCGACATCGTTCACTACACCACCGGCAAGTCATTCTATACCAAAACCCAGTCGCATTAAACCCAGCGGCGGTAAAGGTTATGGGTAAATGAGAAGAAGAGATTCCACATGAGGGGTATCTTCTAAAGGTTATTAAGTCACTGCCGAATTGGGGACGTATAAGTTCGGATGCGAATCAAGCTGAAGTGGTCCAAATGGTTGCGTCTAAAAATCGGAAACTGCATTAAACGCTACCGAAACGAAGTGGATATCATCTATGTGCCCCGCCTATCTGAAACTATACGACGATGGCGAACTGGACATGCGGATTGATGAGCTGTATTCAATCATACAAAGCTGTGTGCTCTGTCCGCGAGAGTGCCGGAAAAATCGGCTCAAGGGTGAAACGGGGTATTGCCGGTCTGGTGAAACCTTGGTGGTATCGGCGATTCATCCCCACTTCGGAGAAGAAGGTCCCTTGGTTGGGCCGGGCAGGTTGGCGGGTGCGGGTGGATCGGGAACGATCTTTCTCGCCGGTTGTAATCTCGGATGTGTTTATTGCCAGAACTATGATATCAGTCATCTGGGAGAAGGTCGACAAATCAGCCCCCCGGAATTGGCTGAGGGTATGATCAAACTGCAAAACCTCGGCTGCCATAATATCAATTTCGTCACGCCTACTCATTTTGTTCCGCAGCTTGTCAAGAGCCTTAGGGTGGCTATTGAGAATGGGCTGAATATTCCCATAGTATATAATTGTGGTGGCTACGAAAGCGCGAACACAATCAGGTTGCTCGATGGCATAGTCGATATTTACATGCCCGACATCAAATACAGCGATTCCTCGAAATCTGAAAAGTATTCCGATGCTCCCGATTATTTCCAGCGCTGCTGCGAGGCCGTCATAGGGATGCACAGGCAGGTTGGCGATCTCGAACTTGATGGTAGAGGCATAGCCCGACGGGGCATGCTGATCAGGCATCTGGTTTTACCCGGCGATGCGGCGGGCAGCGAGGATGTCTTCAAGTTCATCGCCGAGAAGCTCTCCAGAGATACCTATGTGAATATCATGTTCCAGTACCGGCCCATGTTCAGGGCCGGGGAATTCAAGGAATTGAACAGGAGTCCCTCCTTGGGAGAATTCCAAAAAGCTATTCAGATGGCCAGAGATTTTGGTTTGCATCGCGGGTTTACGGAATAATTAAGATAAAGTCTTGAATCCAATGAACTGAAATTATCGGATGATTCATTAATCGGCGCCTTGCTTGACCCGCCATTTGCACGCTGTCATAATAGATGCAACGGTAAGGTACGTGTTTACACGCAACGATAATCGGCCCGCCTTGCGATCGGTTACCTCATGCTCGCAAGATCTTCCCATAACATCCAACCGAAGGTACTTTCCTCATGTCCAACGAATCATTGCACAAAAAAACTACTCGGCGGAATTTTCTCGAAAAAACGGCCGCTTCGGCCACGGTTGCCGCTTGGGCCGTTCCAGCCGTTGCCGCGGATACTAAAGACACCGGCAAAAAGAAGTCCGACAGTCCCAGCGAAACGATTCGTGTCGGATTGATCGGTTGCGGTAGGCGCGGCCCGGGGGACGCCGTGAAGTTGCACAGCCTGCCCAACTGCCGGATCGTGGCGGTTTGCGATGTTCACGCCGGAAACATGGACCGAGCACGGCGGCAATTCGGCGGCGAGAAGGTCAAAGCGTATAAAGATTTCAGGAAGTTGTTGGACGACAAGGAGATCGACGCCGTGGTCGTGGCCACCACGGCCAACTGGCATGTGATTCCCACCATCCATGCCTGTCGTGCAGGCAAGGACGTGTATGTCGAAAAACCCTTGGGCCGTTCCATCGGCGAAGGCCGCGCGGCCGTCAATGCCGCTAAAAAGTATAACCGAATCGTGCAGATCGGTACTCAGCAGCGAAGCCAGGAACATTATAAAAAGGCCGTCGAAATCATCCGCTCGGGTCGGCTGGGCGAAATCTGCGAGGTCAAGGTCTGGGACTACGACCAGCATTTCCCCGGTCTCGGTGCCCCCGCTGATTGTGACCCGCCCGCGGAACTCGATTGGGATTTCTACTGTGGACCGTCGCCGCTGGTCCCGTACAATCCCAACCGTATCGGCTACGGGCACTATTTCTTTCCCGACTATGGTGGATCGTGGCACGTTGACTGGGGCGTACATCACTACGACATAGTACACTGGGCCACCGGCGCCAAGTACCCCACGACGGCCATGGCCATGGGCGGACGGCTGGCTTTAACCAAAGAACAGGACAACCGCGTCTGGCCCGATACTTTCAACGCCATACTCCAGTATGGCCCTTGCCCGGTGGCCAAGCTGGGCTTTCAAATGCAATACACCTACCGCTGCGCCGCACGCGGCGAACAACGCTCGCATTGCAAAAAATTCTACGGCACACACGGCAGTATGATCCTCGATCGTTCGGGATTTACAATCACATCCGAACGGCACAAAAATGGCGGCAAATGGGAAGCTGTCATCAAGGAAGAAAGTTTCCGTTCGCCCACCCACAACCACCACGCCGTGTTCCTCCAACACGTGCGTGCCCGCACCCAGCCGGATGCCGATATCCTCACCGGCCACTATTCCACGAATCCCGGCCATCTAATGAGTATCGCTTGGGAAACCGGTCGTCGCATCGAATGGGATGGCGAAAAAGAGCAAATCGTCGGCGACGCCGAAGCTAACGAGTTGGTTACCCGCAAGTACAGAAAGCCCTGGACGCTGGAAATTTGAGATCGAACCGGGGCTATTCAGAAAAAGCGGGCAACCGCAGCCGCTATTTACCAATAATACCGACCTGGGCTCCAAGGCCAGTAGGCCTTGCGGGCTCCGCCGAAACGCAGCTCCAGGCCACCGGTTATGGTGAAGTGGTGCACCGCGTTTACCTGCCCGCTGCTGAAGACGATGTTGTCGGCCATCTCGAAACGGAAGGCCAGGCGGCTGTTGTAGCGATACTTGAGTCCCAGGGCCAGAGGCATGGCAAAGTGGTTTTCTGCCCAGTGGTTGGCGAAGCAATCGTCGAAGCGTAGCTTTGCGCCTCCCAGACCGACCAACCAGTACGGACGCCATGTGCTGTCGCCCCAGGGGTACCACAGCAGGCTGCAATTCCAGAGTTCCATATCCACTTCGCGACCGGGATAATAAATTCCATTGTCCTCTGCCAGCGCTGTCAAGGCGTGTGTGCTGTCCCATCGTCCCATCGACGTGAACCCATAGCGAAACTCGCAACCCCAGTAATAGCCCGGATCCCAACTCAACCGGAAGCCGTACAAAGTACCGCTATCCGAACCGGTCCAATCATCGATCAATGTACCGCCGTTGATAAAGCCGATGAAACCACCCAGCCCAAATGGACGATAAAGCCAGCTCTCGCGTGTTAGCGGAAGCCCCATCCCGCGATGCCGTTCGGGCGGATTGAACATATAGTCGCAAAGTTGCGGGAAAAAATTCAAACGCCCTATCAGATGCCCTTCGCCCAAACGTCCACACGATGGTCCACAGGCCGGCGGCGTGCACAGCGGTGAATTGCAGTCCGGTGGATCAGTGTCTGACGAATCAGGAAATTCGCTGCTCAATAATTTCGTTTTCTCGGTTGATTGCTCGCCGGTGACCGGCAGTGCTTCGTCGGACATCAGTCGAGTTTCGGGCACGTCGGGTGGAGATTGAGCCCGAACCGATAGCGTAGAGCTACCGCCAAGCAAGAGCATGGCCGCAACACCCGAAACCACAACATTAAGAATGAGCCTGGCGGGCATTAGTGAATACACGTTCTAGCTTGAAACAGCGCGTCCTAATACAAGGAAGTCGCGAGTTTTCCCAAAGGGGAAACACGCGGTAGAGCGCCATTTCAACCTGCATTGGTAAAAAGGGTTCCCATCGGATTCCGCAAGTCTCTGATAGGGCGGGGATTATGCAGATCGGAGCCCCCTAAGTCAATGCTGACCCTGTTTTACCCACCATTGGTGAAGTTATATACACCGATAGTGCTGTCTTTAAGTATATTATCATAGTTATATATGACGGATTGCTTGACATAGTGGCCTGTGACGTTAGTCTGATAGTTATACAGGGGTTACTGTATTAACCGGAACACGACATTATTCAAGACGCTCGTCTTGCCTTTTCACAGTTCTCCTGACATTTACCCTCTCAATATTCACCTGGGAGCCGTCGATGGCCGCCAAGCGTACCGGTGACTGGACCGAAATCCTTATACAGCAAGGCATTATCAGCCCCGATCAATTGGCTGAAGCCAACCAAATGGCTACCGAATCGGACATGAAAGTGCCTGACGCACTGACCCGACTCGGCTATGCATCCGGCGAGGAAGTCTCACGGGCGATGGCCCAGCAACATGGCTTGAATTACGTTAATCTCTCTGAAGTCGTAATTCCGCCTGCAATTGTCGAGTTGGTCCCGGAATCGGTTGCCCGTGAAAATGCGATTCTTCCGCTAACAGAGAACGAAGGAGAACTTACCGTAATAGTAAGTGATCCGCTTGATTTCGAGGTTTTTGAGAAACTTCGCTTCATACTAAACCGCCAGATCGAAATCGCCCTGGCCCCTCGCGACAGCATTCTCGAAGCCGTCAACCGCTATTACGGACAGACGGTGGGCGAAAGTGCCGACTCTATGCTGCAAGAGTTTACCGATACGGCCATCGATTTCACCGAAACCGAAGACGATGCCGACGGAGCCGAGGAAGAGATCGACGAAAGCTCAGCCCCCATTGTCCGCTTGGTGCACTTGCTTATCTCCGAGGCGGTCCAACTTCGTGCGTCGGACATCCATATCGAGCCGTTTGAAGATCGTATTCGTATACGCTATCGAATCGATGGTGTACTAGTTGAACGTGATAGCCCCCCAAGGCGATTGCTAGGTGCCATACTTTCGCGTATTAAGATTCTTTCTAAACTAGACATTGCTGAACGACGACGTACTCAGGACGGTCGAATCAAGGTAACAGTCGGCGAGAAAGAACTCGACCTGCGGGTGAGCGTTATCCCCACCAACCACGGTCAGTCGGTGGTCATGCGACTGCTCGATAAGGACAACATCAAGGTTGGTATTCGCCAGCTCGGTTTTTCCGAAGAGGATTTTCGGAAGTTCGAAAACCTCATTAAACGTCCTAACGGAATTATACTAGTGACCGGTCCTACGGGGTCCGGTAAGACTACTTCACTTTATGCGGCCCTCAATGCCTTAAACACGCCCGACCGCAAGATCATTACTGCAGAAGACCCGGTTGAGTACTATCTTCCTGGCATTAACCAAGTAGAAATCCGGCACGAAATCGGCCTCGACTTTGCCCGCGTGATTCGAGCCATGTTGCGTCAGGCGCCAAACATAATCCTGGTGGGAGAGATGCGAGACCTTGAAACTGCTCAGATGGGCATTCAGGCTTCTTTGACTGGACACTTAGTTTTCAGTACACTTCATACGAACGATGCGCCCAGCGCTATTACACGTTTGATCGATATGGGGGTACCCTCATATCTGGTATCCAGCAGTATCGTGGCGATTATGGCACAGCGTTTGGTGCGTGTTGTTTGCCAAAAATGTAAACAACCATATACACCATCGGAGTCGGCTTTGCGCTCGATTGGAATTACACCGGAGATGGCAGCCGAAGCAACATTCATGAAAGGTAAAGGCTGCGGAACTTGTCAGGGATCGGGTTACCGTGGACGCCTGGCATTGATGGAATTGATGGTTATGTCAACAAAACTTCGAGAACTGACATTCAACGAAGCATCGACGGCCGAGATCCGAAGAACGGGCCGAGCCGAGGGGATGAGCACACTTTTTGGTGATGGCGTGAAGAAGGCTTGCAAAGGAATAACAACCATCGAAGAGGTTGCCCGAGTGGCAAAACAGGCAGAAAATTAATAATGATAAACCAATCCTGTTCAGACGGAAGCGATTGTATCGATTGCGAAGCCCAGCGTGGCTCGCGACTACAGGATGGTCTTTTTAATGGATTCAAATAATCCTAAATCCTGACAATAATAGGTAATATAAAGATCGCCGCTTGCCGTTCGAGTAAGTGGCTCTCATATGAATATTTTGACTTCTGGCCGGGTATGCCTGCAGAACATCCTCCCCTGTGCGAGGTAGATTTTTTCGGGTGTGACTTGAGATTTACTCAGTGGACACGAATAATCGTGACGCAGCAGGCAAAAAGCTGCGGGCCAGAAGTTGCGGGCAAGGAAGTTAACCAGAAGAGGCACACCATTCGGGTGTTTTCATAGCAACTAGTAATTGATGCCGCGCTTCGACTCGTGTTTGCCGTTCGGAAAACACGTTAGTTTGCTGATTCAATTGGCGCGGTTTCAAACGAGGATGCGTATTCTCCCCTTGGCAGTCGCCTCTCGTACAAACGGAACCCTTCACAAAATCGCAACTAAGAGGCATCGCCGTCGGACCAATCCGCCGGTGGTTCTCGCGTGAGAGATCTGGCTTATGGGCACGATTCTTATCGACAAACTGCTGCATACGGTCATTGGGCGTGGTGCCAGTGACCTTCATATAACAACCGACCAGCCGCCGGTGGTGCGCGTGGACGGACGTCTGCTACAACTGGAAACTCGAAAGCTAACGCCCGACGACACCGTTGCACTGATGAAAAGTATCACCCCCGAACGCTGCCAGCAAGAGCTGCAGGAGTCGGGCGGTGCCGACTTCGGTTTTGCCTTCGGCGAGCTTGCCCGATTCCGCGTTTCGGTGTTCAAACAACGTGGCAACGTGGCCATGGTCCTGCGGCAGTTGCCGGCCCGCTTGATGGACTTCGTGGAACTTGGCACACCGCCCGTTCTGACCGACCTGATCATGCGTCCTCGAGGTCTGATTCTGGTGACGGGTCCGACTGGTTCGGGCAAAACGACCACGCTGGCCGCAGCCATCGACTATATCAATCACAAAACCGACCGGCACATTATCACCATCGAAGACCCCATCGAGTTCTATCACAAGCACGACAAAAGCTTGATCAACCAGCGAGAGCTTCATGTCGACGTGCCAAGTTTCGCGGAGGCCATTCGCCGCGCGTTGCGTCAAGATCCCGACGTGATTCTGGTCGGTGAAATGCGAGACTTGGAAACGATCGAGGCGGCCATTACCGCGGCCGAAACGGGACACATCGTCTTCGGCACGCTGCATACAACGGGTGCACAAGGGACAGTCAACCGAATTATCGACGTGTTTCCCACCAACCAGCAGGAGCAAATCCGTACACAATTGTCGGTGGCTTTGGTCGGAGTACTTTCGCAAACTCTTTTGCCCAAAATCGGCGGCGGGCGGGTGGCCGCATACGAGATGATGGTGATTACCTCGGGTATCGCCAACCTTATCCGTGAAAATAAAACATTCCGTATCACGTCCATGATTCAGACCGGAGCCAAGGCGGGCATGCGCCTGTTGGACGACGAAATGTTCAAGCACTGGCGCGCGGGCATAGTGGAAAAGGGGGAAATCCTCCTGAGAGCCAACCAGCCCGACGCCTTGGCGGCCAAGATCGCCCGCGCCGAGCGTGGTTTGCTCGACGATGAAGAAGGACCAAGCACCGACAAGGCAATATAACAAATGATATTCCGCGAAAATCCATCACCTGATGAAGGCATAAACAAAAATGGTAATTAGGCGTATTGGACAAATCCTGGTGGACCTCGGGTTCATCGACGACGAGCAACTGCAGGTGGTGCTGGACGAACAGGATCAGCGCCCCGGTGAAATGCTTGGTCAGATCGCCATGGACATGGAACTGATCACCGACGATCAGCTTGCCCAGGCATTGGCCGAGCAAATGAACATGCCCGTCGTCAATCTGGCCGACGTCGCCGTCCCGCCCGACGTGCTTTCCCACGTGACCGAGCCCATGGCTCAACTTTACCGCATCATTCCCATCAGTTTCCGCGACGACGTACTCACGGTCGCCATGTGCGATCCGCAGAAGCTTTCCATTCTTGACGAACTGCGCAACTTCCTGGGCTATGATGTTCGTGCCGTGGTCACAACCGAGCGGGATTTGATGAAAGCCCTCGAGCGTTATTACGCCATCGACGGCGAAAGTGTCGAGACGCTGATCGCCGACATGGAGGAAGATGACGACCTGGCCGCCGCTGCCGCGGCCATGGAGAAAAAAGACGGACCGCTCGATCTCACCAGCGTCGAAGCTCTGGCCGACAGCGCCCCGGTGCGAAAGCTCTTGAACATGGTTTTCCTCCTGGCCATCAAGGACCACGCCAGCGACTTGCACTTCGAGCCCTTCGAAAACGAGTTCAAAATCCGCATCCGTGCCGACGGAGTGTTATACGAAATGGTGCCCCCGCCACGGCACCTGGCTTTCGCCATCACCACCCGAATCAAGGTTATGGCAGACCTCGACATCGCCGAGCGACGCATACCG
>JAFGTN010000260.1 GCA_016934075.1 Pirellulales bacterium | reverse complement strand
TGGGCCTGGACGATTTTCACTACCGCAGCCCGACCGCAACGGCCGCATTTTTCGCCCGTCCGTTGGTAAACGCGATGGTGATTCTGATAGCCGCCCGCCTCGTTGTTGGAGTTGCGGTAGGTGCCATCCGAGAGGGTGGATCCTTGATGCAGGATGGCTTCGTCGAGGACTTCGCGGGTGACCTGGGCTATGCGGCACCATTGCACCGGACCCAGTTGGGAGCAACTCCGCTGGGGATGCACTCCGGCGCGGCAGAGAATTTCCGAGGCGTAAAGGTTGCCGATGCCCGCTATGGCCTTTTGGTCGAGGAGGGCGACCTTGATCGGCCGGGCGCTTCGGCCCAACCGCTCACGGAGGATTTTGCCGGTCAGTGTGAGTGCATCGGGGCCCAACTTGTGCGGTCCGAGTCGCTCGATCATTTCAGCGTCGTCCAACAAACTGGCCACGCCCAGGCCGCGGACGTTCCAGAAGAGCAGGCGGATATGGGGCCGACCGGAGAGTTCGAAAACCAGGCGGATGTGTTTTTTGGTGGGCGCGTCGTTCAAAGTTACCAGCCCGCTCATGCGCGGTTCGAAGATGATATGATCGCCCGTGTCGAGGTTGACGATCACGCGTTTTCCCAACCGGTCGACCGAATCGATTTTCGCGCCGGTCACTCTACGCCGGAAAGTCGCCAGGCCGGGAGACATTTGGATAGGGCATAGGATCGAACGCGGTCTGGTGAGATTCTTGATGCGGCGTCCCACGATCGGGAGTATTCCCCGCCGCATGGTTTCAACTTCAGGTAGTTCGGGCATTAGCTTCTGCTGGAAGGAGTTAATGAAACCAGACCTACCAGGAACAATCCTGGACATCAATTGCTTTCGCTATGATTCACATCAAACTTGCGAACCATAGTGTTCCTCACAAGTTTAGAGATGGCTTCACAAGAAAGGTCATTGTACACAATATCAGATTATAGAGCAATTTCCTTGACAACTCTAAGTAACTTGTAGTTGAACGCTACTACTGTATCCCAGATTCGGGATTGAATTTCGCGAATCCAGCTACAAACCTGGGCTGGTATGGTTCGTGAAGAATCTGGACTAATCGGCAAGCACCTTCGCCAGTACAATCGTCATGTCGTCGGCTCTTGGCGCCCTGCGGCAGAAGGCGTCGACGCTTTCGAATAGGCCTTTGACGATTTGCGCGGCCGGTCTGTCACTGAGTGCCAGAATTACGTCCAGCGCGCGTTCGGCCGTGAAACGGCCCAGGCCGGGGGATTCGGCTTCGCCTACGCCGTCGGTGAAAAACACCACGATTTCGCCCGGGCGAAGCGAGTGCGAGAGCGCGACGGGCACCGCCAGATCCTTGCGGATACCGAGCGGCAGACTGGTGCTGTCCAACACGGTGGCCTCGCCCGTCGTTCGCAGCAGATAACCGCGTTGTCCGGCGCTGGCGTATGTTAGAGTTTTCGAACGTTTGTCCAATATGGCCATGGCCAGGGTGACGAAGCGGGTTTCGTCGGATTCGCCCGCCAGTACGCGATTGGCGTGGGTAAGGATCTCGCCGGGATCGTCGTGCGATTCGATCAACGTACGGAGACAGGCCCTGGTTTCGGCCATCAAAAGAGCCGGTCCCATGCCATGTCCGCTGACGTCGCCAAGGACCAGGGCCAGTCGGTTTAGGTCGACCGGTATGTAGTCGAAATAATCGCCGGCCGTGGCGCTGGCCGGCAAAACGGCCCCGTCGATATCGAATCCCTCGAACAAGGGCGGCGCACCGGGAAACAGGTGTTTTTGCACCTGTTGGGCAACGATGAATTCCTCGGAAGTGTTTTTCAATTGGCGTTCGGCCCGATGCCGTCGCGAACGTTCCACCGCGTAGCGCACTGAGCGAACAAGGATATGGTCGTCCACCTCGCCCTTGACCAGGTAGTCTTCGGCCCCGGCTTGCACGGCGTCCATACCCAGCGTTTCATTTTCGTCACCGGTAAGGACCACGATAGGCACGTCGACGGCATGAGCATGCGCGGTCAGGAACGTATCGAGTCCAAAGCTGTCTGGTAAAGCGAGATCGAGAAGTATCACGTCGAACTTTCCGGCGGCGCAGTGTCGCAGACCCACGGCCAGCGTTTCGGCGTGGATCATTTCGCAAGATCCGTCCCAACGGTCGCTGAGCATATTGCGCATAACCCAAACGTCGTCGGGATCGTCTTCGATAAGCAGGATTCGTACGTGTTTTTTAATCATCTTAGCGGACTAAACGACTATCATCTACATGAAAGATTTCTTCAATACTTCCGAGCCGGGAGTTCCACGAGTTTGAACCAGTATGCGGTGAGCAATTCTATCAATTCGATCCAACCTTGAAAGCTTGCCGGTTTGGCGATATACGAACTGGCGCCGACATTGTAGGAATAGCTGATATCGCTCTGAGCAGTCGAGGTAGTGAGCACGACGACCGGAATTTTCTGCAGTCGTGGATCTCCTTTCAACAGACGCAAGGATTCGCGTCCGTCTCGTCGAGGCATGTTCAAGTCAAGCAGAATCAGGTCGGGGCGCGGCGCGGCATCAGGCTGAATGAAACTGCCCGAATGCCGCAGGTAATCGAGCAATTCTTCGCCATCGGAGACCCAGCGGAGTTGGTGCGGCAGCCCGGCCTCGGCCAGTGCATCTTTAGCCAGCAGGCAATCCTCTTCGTCGTCGTCTGCCATAAGGATCGTAAATGTTTGCACATACTCCGACATCGACATCAATCAGATTTCCTTTCCATCAATATAAAGTGTATGAGTTTTCAGGTTACAGTTGTCAGTTTTCAGTTATCAGGTATGAGGTATGAGACTCCAGACTTCAATTTTCAGATTTCAGAAGTTCGAATTTGAACATTGTGCATTGATCATTGTCCATTGGTCATTGCGTTTTCTTCATTCTTTCCTCATTCTGATTTCGACATTCTAATTTTTATCCCCTGTTCTCTATCATCCATTCACTTCTCCCCGCCACCCTCCTGTATCATTGGCAAAAGCACAACAAATTTGGCGCCCTGGTCGGGCGCGCTTTGGGCGGTTATCTTGCCACCGTGGCGTTCGACAATTTTCCTGCAGATGGCCAGCCCGATGCCCGTACCTTCGTGTACATCGCGGGGGTGCAGTCGCTGGAAAACGTCAAATATGCGGTCGAGGTATTTTTCGTCGAAGCCGATACCGTTGTCGCGCACGACCAGACGGCATTGCTCGTTGGATCGCAAGCCGGAGACGGGCCGGTTTTGTTTGTCGCGTACCAGGCTTGCATCGATTTCGACCACGGGCGGAACGTCTTTTCGATGGAATTTCAGGGCGTTGCCGATCAGGTTCTGCAGCAATTGTCTCATTTGCAGGGCGTCGGCCTGGATGGTAGGCAGTTTGCCGACCTCGATTCGCGCGCCGGTCTGTTCGATCTTGACTTCCAGATCGGAGACGACTTCGCGGGCGACTTTGCCCAAGTCGACGGGCGCGAACTCGGCCGCGCGGGTTGTAATTCGCGATAGCGACAGCAGCCCTTTGATGAGATCCTGCATACGCGTGGCAGCATTCTGCATGCGGCCCAGACACTCGCGGCCCGTATCGTCCATGGCATCGCCGTATGACATCATCAGCCGATCGCCGAAAGTGCGGATCTTTCGCAATGGTTCCTGCAGGTCGTGCGAAGCTACATAGGCAAACTGCTCGAGTTCGCGATTGGATTGTTCGAGTTCCTGGGCGTGGCGGCGTTGTTCTTCTTCGGCCCGTTTCCGTTTACTGATATCGCGGACGAAGAACGTGAGCACTGGATTACCGTGTTCCTGGTTGATGGTCATGGTCAGTTCGGCTTCGAACGGCAATCCGCTGGAACGCACGGCGATAACCTCGTTGCGCTTGCTCAGGAGCGAACCTTCCCCGGCGTCCAGGTATCGATCGATGCGGTTCTGATATCCGGCGATCTTTGCAGCCGGAAAGAGGATTTCGGACGGTTGCGTGCCGAGAACCTCGGTGCGCGAACGGCCGAATACCTGTTCGGCCGCGCGGTTGAATTCGGTTATCATGCCGCTGTGGTCAATGGTGATAATCGGGTCGAGTGATGATTCCAGGATAGCCGTCTTTCTTGCACGGCTTTCTTCCAGGTCCCTTTCCACTTTTAAGAGTCGCCCGCAATCGCGATACACGATGGCCAGACATATCGGTTTTTCGACGTTTGCGTCACCATTGACATTGTCGCTGACAAGCAAAACGGTGGCTTCGACATCGATTCGATCTTCGCTACCGGCAATCCGCAGTTGCCCGCGACCTTTCCAGCGGCCTTTTTTTCTAACGGTGGGCAAAGCCGTGTCGCGAAGTTCGCCCCAAAATTCCAGTTCGTGATACTCTTTCAGGCTGGTGGGCATGCCTTTCATGCCGCTGCCCTGGGGCATACCCACCAGGCGCCGTCCCAAGGCGTTGAGATAGAATGGTTTTCCCTGCAAATCGGTAAGGCAAATACAGTCGCTGCTCTGTTCGGTCAGTGCGGCCAGTGCCTTATGCCATGGTCCATCCTGGCTGGTGGTGGTAGTTCGACTGGCGATATCCTTTCCCGAGGACAATTCGGCTGCCACGCAACGGAAAATGTCAACGGCATCGGCCAACTGGTTCAGCGAGGTGAGCATGGAGCGTTTCTGGTCAAGTTCGCGCAAGACGAAGAAACGCATAATCCGTTCCAGGCAGCCCAGAACCGAGAGTGTTCCGCGGCAGCCTTCGCTCCGGTCGCCATTCTGTTGTAGCCAGCGGCGCGCGGCGACTTGGTCACCGTCGGTGGCGACTTTAATGACGGCCTCAATGATCGCGTCGATCGATTGGTCGTCTTGTCCTACGCAAGCGCACTCCAAGCGGCCGACTCGTTCAGCGAAAGCGTCGCGAATCTCCGACGCATTTTTGCGAAGAACTTGCACCAAATCGTTTGTCATTTGCTCCCGTCTTTCTTACCGGGGGGAGCATCAGTCGTAGTCAATTCGATACGGCGGTCATTGTCGACGATGTATTCGCGGAAAAAGAGCTTACCTTTCCCGTCCACGACATCCTTTAGAAGCAATAATGCCTTCGCCTCCGCCATGCGGCTTTCGATCACCTTGAGCTTTTTGCGAGCCAGTGCCGAATTAGTACTCTTTAGTTTTTCCAGCCTCTTTGGGGCTTCGGCGAGAGCCCTGTCAAGTTTCTCCCACTCCGCTTTCCGCAACTTGAACATCCGGTTCCCTTCATTGAGTTGGCACCAGCATTCTAGTTCCACGGAGGATTTGCCCGATTTGACAACATATGAAACGCGGACCACAGCGCGTTTTAGATTCGGCACGGGCACATCTATATCAACTCGCTCTCGAGCCTCGATAACGATGTTTACTTTTTTACGACCGCCGATGGCCTGGCTTTCCATGCCGGTTACGACCAGTTGCAGATGGCTGGCGTTGGGCAGGTATGCTTCGCTCAGCACCTGTGTCGCCGTTCCTATAGTCAGGTTGGCCACCAAGGGTTCCACAACCCGCGGGTGACTAAGCGCCAAGGTCTTGGTCTTGCCGTCGATGGTGATATCCAGAGCGCAATTCTTCAGATAATTGGCCGACTCGGCAATCGCTTCGCCCAGCCATTCGAACATCAAGCGCCCCTGTCCGAACCATATCCTTGCCACGTCGGCCGAGACTTGCGCATTTGCCGCCGAAGATGTATTGCCGTTGAGCCTGCTAACGGTCTTGCTACGGTCCAGTCTTAGCATCCATGTAGGTTCGGTGTTTTTGTTTTCGATCGGTCGAAGCAAGAATCGGTCACCGTATGGCAAGGCCGTAGCACCTCCTACCAACTCGATCTTCAAAGTCGAGTTGTCTTTGGGGCTCAGTTTGGCCAACTGGAACGCCGGATGGGGATCGGATTGCGGTTGGCGAACCGTATCAGGCAGCAATTCCAGGTCGATCGCCGCGGGCAATTCACCGAAAGGATCGACCGGTTTTGGTGTGCCCGGTTTTGTTTTTTTGGATTTCGCTTTTGGTGTCTTAGACGGAGTTGTTTTTGGAGATGTGGGCCAGAGGTTCGAAAGGTCGAACGATGGCTTTTTGGATTTTTTAGAAGTGTCACTAGCTTTCTTGGTGACCGGCTTTGTTTGTTTTTTCGGCGATGGCGGTGGAGGCTTGGGCGTCGTCTCGGGAGTGTCCGATTTCGTTGTGGTTTTCTTCGGTACCGGCTCTGGCTTAGGCTTGTCCGCATCATCAGTCGAAGACTCAATCTGTTTTGTCTGGGCCTCTGGTATTTCCCGTATGACCGTCTGGGGCGATCTGAAAATCATTATGAGGACGGCAATGCCCAAAACCACGATGGCAAAGAACACCGCGGCGGCTACTAGGATTACGGTCTGCTGTTCCTCGCTCCAAGCCGTCTTTTTCTGCTTACTGTCCAGAGCCGGGCCTGCAACAACCGCTCCGGGCTGCTTCAACTCCTCTATGGCCAGGTTCGTACTGCTTGGCGCGGTTGCCAAGTCGGCTGTAGCCAGATTATGTTCTGATTGATCCGTCCGGGAATCTGACCCTTGAGGATGGCCATTGTCGGTCTGCGGTGTATGAACCGGTTCATGCCAGTCGGTCAACAGGTTGCTCACTTCAGCGGCAGTCTGGTAGCGATCGGCCGGGTTCTTGGCCATCATCTTCATGCAGATATCGACCAGCTCTTGCGGCGTGTCGGGATGAGCCGTGAGAATATCGGGCGGCGGCTGCGTCTGATGTTTGACTATCCGCTGCGTCAACGTGCCCTCGTCGAACGGCGGCCGGCCGGTCAAGAGAAAATAAAGAGTACAGCCGAGCGAATAAATATCTGCCCGGTGGTCGAAATCCGGACTGTTCATGGCCTGTTCGGGCGCCATATAATCGACCGTACCCAACACCTTGTGGTCGACTTGCGCGCCGGAATCTTCGCTGCTTTCGGTCAGGCGGGCCATACCCATATCGAGGATCTTGATCACGCCCTGATCGCTCAGCAACAGATTGGAAGGCTTGATGTCGCAGTGGATCAGGTTTCGGCTGTGAGCGTGCGCCAACCCGTCGGCCGCCTGGCGTATGCAGTCCGCGACTTCCTCGAATCCGAAAAGCCCGTGTTCCTGAACGATAACCTCGAGGTCCTGTCCCTCGATATACTCCATTACGATATAGAAACGGTCGCTTTCTTTATCGACATCGTAAGCCTGCACGATATTGGGGTGGTCGAGCGAAGCGATGAGGCGGGCTTCGGCCAAAAAACGCTCCAACGAGGCCGGATCCTTGCCCACCTGTTTGGAAACCACCTTCAGCGCAACGCGGCGTTTCATGGTTCTGTGTCGAGCCAGGAAAACACTACCCATTCCGCCACGACCCAATAAGTCCATCAAGGCGTAGTTGCCCAAAAATAGTGAGCTTCGACCGGCCAGAAGTTGTGTGGCTTGCCAGGGGGTGATCATCTCCTGCTGGATCAGCATCTCGGCCAGTTCCGAGGCGTAGCTGGTAAGCAAAGTCGCATCTTGAGCCTCGGCGAACTGCTCGGTGGTGAGCAGCTCACTTTTTTCGAGAACCGCGAGAAAAGCTTCAGCCGTTGTGATGGCCATGAATTAGCTCTAGAAGAGGGGTAAACATCAAATTCGAGTTTACCAACCAATTACTAAAAGTGCAAACGGCAGACATCACCAAAACTCCGTTCCGCCGCTACTATTATTGTCCTTTCATATCACATCCCAGACCACCCCTCTATTGCTCAAGAACCCTATTTCCGGGACCTTCCTTACTTGAAATATTTTATTCTCCTTCTACACTCGCAAGCCTTTCCCATACGTCTTTTGGGGAGGTTTGTGGATCGACATCGAGCGTCACAATTACCGTGCCAATCGCGTTGTAATGGGATACCAGAGGGGCCGTTCTTTCGTTATAGATATGCAGTTTACGCCGCACGGCCGCGAGATCGTCGTCGGTCCGCCCCAGCCGGTCGCCGCCCACGTTGTCGACAATTCGGGCTGCCACGCTCGATTCGTCGCATCGTAAAAAAATAACCGCCACAACCTCTACAATTGCGTCGACTGCTTCGGCTTGACCTACATGACGAGGCAAACCGTTGAGAATGATCAGGCTTTCGTCCGCGTCATTGCCGGTTGCTTCCGTTCTTCTACGTGCCAAAAAGGCCTCGAAAATGCGGCGGGCCAGGGGAAAGTGTTCGTCTTCGAGCAGCACGCCATCTTCCAACACGCGACGCAGGAAATCCAGATCGTCGCGTGTGATGCCACCCTCCGGCACATCGCGCTCGACCAACCTACGCAAGTTCGCGCCGAAATCGAAATGCAGGCAACTTCGTTCCCTATAACCCGGCAACGGTAGACCGCGCTCTTCAAAAAGATCGCCCAAAGGTGTTTTGCCAGCACCCGTCGGCCCCAAAAGCAAAACCGCCTTCCGTTTTCTGTCCTCTATCATCTATCCTCTGTCCTCTATTCGTCCTCTATCCTCTTAATCCATTCATGCAACTCTGACCCGCCCGACACCATCACATTCTTCGACCGTAAGCTTACCATGTTCTTCCAGATATTCTACTCTGGCACCGACGTCGGTAAGCGCCAACAGGGCGAAGAACCCCTCGGCCTTGGTGTACACTCGACGACTGATCTGATTCAAGGTTAGAGGTTCTTCGGCTCTGCCGATGACGTCTTGCACTCGGACGAAACGTCGTTCCTGCAAGCGGCGGATATCTTCGATGCGCCAGTAAACGTCTTCCATCACCGGCTCGTGCCCACCGGCCGCCAGGGTGATACCTTCCACGCCGGCGATCTTATCAAGCGATGACAGATAGTGCCCCAAGCCCGTAAAGGGGGCCACGCTTTCGGGCCACTGTTGCGGAATCGTCCGCGGCAGAATATGATCGCCCGAGAGCAGGATATCGTCTATCAACACACACACGTGCCCCGGCGAATGACCGGGCGTGTGTATAAACCGCAGGCCGTCGAGAAGCATCTCGTCGGTCAGTTCTATCTCGCTGCCGAAGGTTCCCATGCCCAACGGACGGCCCACCGCCTCGCGACGCTGGTGATCGTCGTCACTGGTCGCCTTTCGCGATTGCCCATAGTGTTGCAGCAGTGCGTGCCGCTCTTTCGCATCGAGACCGGCTTTGACCAGAAATCGCTCGAGCCGGTCGCTTGCCCCCAGTGCCCAACGGTCGTGCGACACAACGGCCGGGCGGTCCAAGGGATGCAGGGCAACTTCGAGATTCGTTCCCACCAGATCCACAAAGTCGGCCAGCCCGCCGAAATGGTCGAGGTGCCCGTGCGTCAAAATGATGCGCCCGATGTCGCGCGGTTTTATCGAGACATCGAAATTATTGTTTAACTGCTCGATGCCGTCGAGAATCTCTTTCGTCGAGCGACCTTGCCCGCTCCCAGCGTCGACCAGAGTGGGCGGTCCGGCTCCCATAATTAAAAACACCCGCGCTGTCAGGTGCGGAAAAACCCGGCATGGAATTCGATAGACACGCACTCCGGAGGCTGAAACAAATCCGGCGAGAGGGGGCAGGCGTGTCATAGGTTGGGCGGAGGACTGGAATGACGAATGTCGAAATCAGAATGAGGAAAGAATTAAGAAGGCACAATGATCAATGTACAATGATCAATGCTCAAATCCGAAGTCTCAAATCTTATGTCCTAAGTCTTAAGTCCTAGGTCTTATGTCTCACACCCATCCTCATACCAGATGACTGACAACTGACTGCTGACAACTCATACCTACTTATCAGGATTTATGTGCGACGCTTCCAGGTTGCCTTCGCGGAAGGCGGCGGCCATGGCCATTGGTACCTCGGCTTCGGCCAGAACCACCTTGGCTCGGTTGCGTGCTACCTGGGCTTTCATCTCTTGCTCGCGGGCGTTGGCCATGGCACGGCGTTCTTCGGCCTTGGCCTGGGCCACGCGTGTGTCGGCCTCGGCCTGCTCGGCCTGCAACCGGGCGCCGATGTTCTGGCCCACATCGATATCGGCAATGTCGATCGATACGATTTCGTAGGCCGTCTGCGCGTCGAGGCCCCGGTCGAGTACCGCACGGGAAACCCTGTCGGGATTTTCCATCACTTCCAGATGCGTATTGGACGAACCGATCGACGTGATGATGCCCTCGCCCACGCGGGCAACGATCGTCTCTTCGGTGGCGCCGCCGATGAGACGTTCGAGATTGGTGCGGACGGTAACCCGTGCACGCACCTTCAACTCCACGCCGTTTTTGGCGATGGCGCTGAGTGTTGTCCTATGTGTCTTGTGCGGATCGGGGCAATCGATGACCTTTGGATACACGCTGGTCTGCACGGCTTCGAGCACG
>JAFGTN010000259.1 GCA_016934075.1 Pirellulales bacterium | reverse complement strand
GCGTCCGGCCGGCAGATCGCCTTGTGCTCGCGGAACGGGAACATGTCGGAGTATTCCATCAATATCGCGTTGACCTTATAACGAGCCAGTATCCTCATCAGCTTCTGCACGTAAGCCGCGCTATACTGTTGGCAAGTCATGTCGATGTGCACCGCCCGTGTGGGCAGTTCCGGCCAATCGCGGATTCGACCGTTGGGTACGCGCACCGCGCCGCCGGATCCCAATTCGAGCAACTGGGCTAGTGTGGTCAGACCGTTGAACACTCCCCCGAGGTCGGACGCCGCCAACTCGATTGCGCCACCGGCGATCGTTAACTCATAGCCGTTTTCCGGCATGTCGCCTTTCGGTTTACGTACAACGTGAATCGCGGCGCCGGAAGTTTTTTTGGCAATGGCGACCGGTCCGGCCCTGCGCGATTCGAGCACTTCGTTCAGCAGCCACAGCGACCGGCCGACGGCGGCCTTCCATGGTTCGGGCGCGCTTAATCGGATCGGGATCCCCAGCACCACCTCGCCGGTTCCGACCTGCACCTCATGCGGTGCAGGCAACAACAAGTCAAATGATCCATTACGCACTGCCCATGCAAATCCTTCCGGGGAAGCTACCAGGGCAATCTCCAAGAACACCAGAATCAATACCGAAAGACTCTTGCAGGCTCGCATTGTGTCGCTCCTTTTCGGTCTATTCGTTCAAGTTAGTTGCTCAACGAGTTGTCTGCTTGCCGGAAATCCGCGCCACCTCCCCTGCCTGGAGTGCCCGGGCGTAGAGACGCACATCGGCAATCGCCCCGGTGAAGTAGTTTTGGGCACCGAAGCCAATCGACAGGGGCTCACTGTTCGAGAGATCCAGTATCCGGCCCTCAGGCGCAGTACTCGACATGGAAAGATGGCCATTCACATACAACCGCAAGTCGGCGCCGCGGCGCACGACGGCCAGGTGCGTCCAGCCGCCGCCGATATCGTGCTCATGGCTGACGACTTGTCCGGCCTGAATTGCGTAGACTCGTCCCAACGTTCCGTCAGGATCGACGTCGGCGGCGCGGCCCTGGCACGCCCCGGTTCCCGCGAAAAGCTTGCCCTGATAGGATGCCATGACGGTCACCCGGCACCAGGTTGGTGAATCATCCCGGGCCCAGTCGGGACGGCGGCCAAGGCTGCCCAGTAAGGTCCATTGGCCATCGGCTTCGAAACGGTAGGCTTCCGACTTGGGAATCACGCCGGCGTACAGCTTGCCGTTGTAGACGGTCAAGTCGTTGACCTCGTTACACTCCGGCTTTCCTTTCGGTAGTCCCAGGCGACCAGTGTTGGTCCACTGACCGTCGCCCTCGTAGCGCAGCACGTAACCTTGCGGCCAGGTACCGATGTGCAATTGTCCGCGATAAACGTCCAGGCTGTGGATCTGTGTGATTTTGAAGGGATGATCGCCTATACAGGTCCACTTCTCACCGCCTTCATACCGGAATACGCTGCCATGGGTTGCGCCATAGAGCGTGCCGGCCAGCGGCAAGAGGTTTTCCACGTTGACCTCCGCCGGCGCGCCGCAATAGACCCACGCGCCTTTAGTGTACTTGAAGCATCGACCTGGTACGGAGAACGCGCTATCCAATCCCACGTAGAGATCCCCTTGAAAACTCGCCATGGACATGACACGCGTTGTCTCGCCCACTTGGCCTAAGTCGCGCCACTGCGTGCCGCCTTCGTAGACAAACACGCGGGGTTTTGCGGCGCGAGGCTTCCCCCGTGCTCGGCCTCGTGCCCGAACCCAGTCCCAGACCCCTGTGCCCGCGTAAAGCTTTCCCTCATGAACGATCATCGATTGCACCGACAGGTGATTGGGATCGCTGCCCAACCGACCGCAGTCGACCCACCGGTTGCCGCCCGCCCAGCGGAACACGTGGGCCGCATCCTGAGGATCCTCGGCGTCGGCGATGCCGCAGTACAGTTGTCCCTCGAACACGACGAAGTTTGTGATCAGGCTGTTGCTGGACCAGGGCTTGCCGCAATCTTCCCAGGAGCCGAGACAGCCATCGTCGATACCGCAGTGCACGTGGCGAGTATCGCTCATGGATTGGTAACCTGAGGAGCTGCCGGCGATGTGGAAGTTGATGCCGCGTCGCTGCTTCGAGTCGAACTTGCTCAGGATGTCGCCGAAGGCACCGCGCATCGGCGACTCGGGCTTCACCCATACGCAGACGGAAAAGTCATTCTTGCCCAGGCACAACGATTCGCTGTTCGGCACCTCGATCACGCTTTGGCGGCCGTCGAATACGGCCGCTCCGCGTGCTGAGCCGTCGGGACCCTCGGCAAACGTGATATTCCGACCCACACCATGGTTACCCATCCCGGAACAATCCTGGCAGTCACCTTGGAGCTTCCAATTCCCTACGAGTTCCCCGGAGCCGGGCGGCTCCGCGGCAACGAGCGACAAACCGCACACTAACAACCACATGCCCACTGTCCTGGCGAAGATCATTGGTATTCCTCCCTTTCTGAGGGAAAGCGACTGTCGATGCAGCAATCGTGATCTCAACCTACAATAGCGGATTGGTCCCAATCATTTTGCTGAAGGGGCCGTTCTTGCTGCGACGTGGATAGCCCATTATGGACAATTCCCAATGCCATGGCTATTGTAATCCGACGCTGTGGTGAACGCAAGATAGCAGGGCGGATCAGATTGCGGCTATTCGGTCGTTGCCGGTGCGGGAGATGGTGCGGTTTAATACTCTTCTAGCAATCCAAGCATGTTATCGGTGGAGCCAACCTCGGCGAAAACGGTGTTTCGTTCGTCGTCATCGTTGTTGATGCTTTCGGCGGTTATCATCCAATGTTGGGCGAGGATGGAGAAATTGTCGTCGGTCACTTGTCCCTTGACCGTAAACAAGCCGTAAGTATTCGAAATAATAACCGCGAGCTTTTCCTCTGGTGCGCGGCACAAGATGTCATGATACTGCGGTTTACGTCCGCACCATGCCATTCCGTTACGTCAAGATGCCGGTAGGTTGACACGTTCCGGGACGGCCTGTAAATTCAATTCTTGGAGTGAACATTGGCGGGCCAACTGGAATGCCACTCGGCCCTCGACTAGTATGGGGGGAAGCGGTCGCTCGGAGCGTATCCGGGTGACGCCCAAATGGGAAATTCGGAATGATAGTCGTTGGATAGCCAATGGCGAAAGATGAAAAGAACATTCGTACAAGCAGTCGTGTCGTTGGTTCTGTCTATCTTTCCGGTAGCGGCAGCCGAGTTCCGTCCGGTGGCTGTGTGGACGGCGGCGGAATGCTTCTCGAAAAAGTATGCGGCGGAGAGGATGATCGACGGAGACCGGGGCACCTACGCCTGCCTGCTGGACGACACGCGCACCGGCAAGGATACGAGGGTGTGGCCGCCTAAGGCGGCACCGCCCGTGACAGCCACCTTTGTGCTGGATCTGGGAGTGGAACGCACGATTTGTGGGCTGCGATTTGTGGCTCGCAACGCCTGGGTCTATGTACTGGCGAAGAACGTGAGCATTTTCACCTGCGCCGACGCGCAGGGTCGCGAGCAAATCAGACCGCTCGCGGAAAATCAGGAGTTGCCCGCAACGTCTAACTCCAACTCGGCCTTCGTGGAGTGGCGTCCGGTGACGACTCGCTATGTGAAGGTTCGCGTCAACGACTCATACCAGAAGCGTTATCCCGGACCGTGGATGCTGGCGTCACAGATTCCCTGGTGCCGCAAGGTTGGGCTTCCAACGGCGGGGGACGGTAAACACATGAACATACAGATCGCGGAGGTGACTTGCTACGACACCCGTCCCGCCGACTACCCCATCAAGAACCCGCCGGACGTTGCGTTCCCACTCCACCGCCTCCAGCGCGACTGGCTCTATCAGGACGCCGGGCTCGACGTCGCGCACATTTTCACTTCCGAGCATTGCGCCGAGAAGGAGCGATCCCTGGTCGAGAAGGTCTTGGAACAGGTTCCCAAGAAGGATCCCGGATTGAAGAGGCTGCGGCAGCGACTGGAGGAGCTTGTCGAGAAGAACGCCCCCGCTTGCGATTCACGCTGGCGATCGCTCTATTTCGAAGCCTGCGGCGCGCGGCGCAAGGCGCGCCTCCAGGCCATCAGCGGGAAGGCTGCCAAATTCATTTATGTCAAGCATTTCGTTTTCGGCTGCATGCAAGGGCTTGCCGGAAAATACGACATCCCCGACGAGCAGATCCGCGACTACACTTATGGTTTCAAGAAGGGCGGGCAGCTCTGTCTGGGAACCATACAGGAAGACGGAACAGTCAAGCATGAGGTATTGCTGGAAAAGCCCGAGGGTGTGATCTGCTACCCGAACCTCTCGTGGGACGCTCGGACGGTCGTCTTTTCCATGCGCGACAATTTCGATACCGACTCCTATTATCTCTATACGATAGACCTGGCGACGCGCCAGGTGAGGCAGATCACCTTCCCGATCGTGAAAGACGGTAAGCCGCTGCCGGTCGCCGACTGCGAACCGACGTTTCTGCCGGACGGCGATATCGTCTTCACATCGACACGCGACGTGCACATCAGCGACTGCTGGTATCGCGCCGGCGGGAACATCTATCGTTGCGACGCCGAGGGCGGCCATCTCCGCCGTCTGACGTTAGACCAGCTCATGACGAACAATCCCCAGATTCTGGAAGACGGCAGGATCGTTTTTACTCGCTGGGAATACAACGACCGCAGCGCGCTTTTCACCCATCCGCTCATTTCGATGAATCCGGATGGCACGACACAGACGGAATATTACGGGAACAACAGCATGTTTCCGGCGGCGATCATCCACGCCCGCGGCATTCCGGGGTCGCAGAAAGTCATCGCTCTGATCGCTGGGCATCACTCGATCTACAAGGGGAAACTTGGCCTGATCGACCGCTCCAGGGGAATCCAGGCAGGCAAGGGAATCGAACTGGTCAACACCAAGCTCAATGGGAAACCGGGACGCGAATCGGCCGACTGCATCCGGCCCGAGCCGCCAGATCCATCTCGGCCTTACCTCGATCTGAAGATCGACATCTTCGGTCAGTTCGGCCCGCAGTACTCGCATCCGTATGCGTTCGATGAGGAAAACTACCTGTGTTCGTTCTGCCCCGAGGGTTATCTGCCGCCCTTCGGCCCCTTCAACCCTCCCCTGGGCGTCTATTACATGAAGCCCGACGGCGAGCGTGAGCTGCTGGCGTTTGATGCCTGGCAAAGCACCGGGCAGGTTATTCCCGTCATGGTCCGGACACCACCCCCGGTGCTCGCGTCGCTCATCCGCCCGCGTGACAACTACGGCGTCTACACTGTACAGGACGTTTACCAAGGGCCAGGGCTTTCTGGTGTTCCTCGCGGCACGGCGAAGAAGATCCGCGTCGTCGCGTTGGAATATCGTGTTTGCCGCATGGGCTACGGGCAGAACGGGGGCGAGTGCGAGACCGGACTGTGCCAGACTCCGGTTTCGCTCAACAGCGGCAGTTGGGACGTCAAGCACGTTCTCGGTGAGGTTGACATCGAAGCGGACGGCAGTTGCAGCTTCGAGGTACCTGCGCACACCCCGGTCTACTTCCAGGTGCTCGACGCGAAGGGCTACACCATTCAGTCGATGCGAAGCTGGTCGACGTTGCAGAATGGCGAGTATTTTTCCTGCGTTGGCTGTCACGAGAACAAGAGGAACTCGGTGCCGCTGGCAGCGGCGGTCCAGCATATGCCGGTCCAGAGGCTCAAGCCTTTTGCGGGCAAGAAGCATCCGCTGATCAAGCGACTGGCAGCCCAATCTTGGCTGGACAGCGTGGAGAACTTCCTCGGGGTTAACGCCCCGCGCTCACTCGATGCAGACGCACCGGTGGACGGGTTCAGTTTCGTCCAGGAAATCCAGCCTATCTTCGATCGGCACTGCGTTAGCTGCCACAACGCCTCGCAGATCAAAAGGAGCAAGATCAGCCTGACGGGAGAGGTAGCCAATCCGGAAAGCGTGAAATTGATCGGCGCAGGGCAGGTGGATCCCAAACGCGCCTACACACAGTCGTACGTCACTATCACCACCTCCGGCAATCCCGACAAGAATCCGTGGATGACGTGGCTGAAGCCACGCAGCCGCGCCGTAATGCTCCCGCCGTACCACACGGGGGCGTGCAAGAGTAAAATCATGGATTACTTGCAACCAGCCCATTACGGCGTTCAGGTCAGTGAGAACGAAAGACGGACCTTCGCCTGTTGGCTGGATCTGCTCATTCCCTTCTGCGGTTCCTACACGCAGCACAACACGTGGACCGCTGCCGAAAAAGCCGAATACGGATATTTTCAAGAGAAGCGCCGGGCCTATGCCGCGTCCGAGCTCGAATCGCTCCGCCGGTCATTGGACGATTGACGCCAAATACATGGTGCATCGCGTACCGGCTGGATTCGAACCAGTAACCTTCGGCTTAGGAGGTTGAATCCGATGTCGCGTATCTGTTGTGTGTAGCTAGAGATACGGAAGATTATCACGACCGAGGCGCCGACAGTGGTGACCGCAAATCTGCTGTGTCTGGGTTGGGTTTTCCGTTTATTGCCGCGTTTTGCCACTATAGTGGATCTCTCGCCTGCTCTTGGCTCTTGACCACATGACGTTACACGTTGGCCAAGAGCTCATTCATAATCTTGTCCACATGCTTCGGGAGGAATATTCCGAGACCATCTTTCTTTCCGTGTCGGATTTTTGAACCGTTTGATCATATGTGGCTAGGGAAGAACAAATCGAGGACAAATGGAGAGCTAAAACGCTGACACAATCCCGCCACGCCAAACCCCAATAGTACACCCATCATACCAATTACAGGTTGAAATGGCGCTTCACCGCATGTTTACCCTTCGGGAAAACACGCTACCTTCCTGAAAAGGAACGCGCTGATTCAAACTCAAACGCGTATTTCAGGGCTAACGTTTCGGGCGGAGGTTCGGATTGTGCAACGTGAGCTTCGGCTTGCCGGCGTTGGCAATCATCGTCGATCGATGGATATCCCATTCAGAGAAAACGCAACATCTGGAGCTGGTATTATGTTGCCCACGATCAATCAAAGAACATTAGACGTTTCCAGGAAGAAATCGATTCGGTCCCCCCGCCGATCCGTGCGTCTATCCGGTTTGACCGTCAGGCGGGCTGAAAGTTTCGAGGACATGCGCGCCGTATTTCGCATACGCGCGGATGCCTATGGGCGACAAGGCTACATAGATCCCAGAGAGATCGAACAGTTGCAGGACTCATACGACTTGAGTTCCTGCGCTACGTCGCATTTGGCTTGCTGCCACGACGTTCCAGTAGCCACTGTGCGAACCGTAATCGATTCCCGCGAGTATCGCCTGCCCATGGACGAGGAAGGGATCGGCGCTTCACTGGGCTTTCTTCGCAGAGAGGGGCGACGGATCGCCGAGATCTGTAAGCTTGCCGTGCGTAAGGAATACGCCACCCAGTCTTTGCGGCTCCTCTTCGAACTGCAGAGGGTAGTATACCGCCATGCCCTGCAAAGCGGCGTCGACGACATTGTGATTGCCGTCGTACCTACACACGCGCGATACTATTCACGGGTTTTGCTTTTCGATCAGATCAGCGACGTTCTGCGCTACGAAACGCTGGGATGCGACGCGGTGGTGATGCACCTCGATCTTCGTACGGCAGACAAGCTCTGCGTAGGGCGGGCAGTTGCCGGAATCGATTTTCACGAGCACTTCGTGTTGGGTGGGGCTGAAAGTTCGAATTTCCCGGTTGTGCATAATTGTCCGAGATAGTTTCACTCGGCCACCCGCCGGAATTTACAAGATTGGAATTATGAGAGGAGTGTTCGGCATGTCGATTCGCAAAAGGAAACTGCGGTTTTTGTTTATTCAGCCGAATTTTCATCGGCACTACGTCACCTTTTTCCCCGTGTACGAACCGTTGCACGGTCTGCTCTTGGGGGCCGTGGTCGAAGATCTCGCCGAAACCAGGATTTTCGATCGACGTTTCGACACGGACGCCGCCCTGGTGCGTCTTTTGAAGGAATACCAGCCCGACATCGTCGGCGGTACGACACATACCGCCGGCGAGGTTTCCACACTGGTTCGCCTGCTGGATATCGTCAAGAAGGAATGTCCCCAAACACGGACGATTGTCGGCGGTCAGCATGCCACGCTTTTGCCGGAGGATTTCTACGGCCCGTCTGTCGATCTGGTGTGTATAGGACCGGGCGAAGAGACCTTTCGCGAAGTGGTCGAGGCCATGGTCGGCGGAGAGGATTTCGAAAGCGTTGCCGGACTTAAAGTACACAAACAGGACGATCACTATGTGCAAACCGCGCCGCGCGACTTGCGATCGGGCACATTCTCCTGGCCGAAGTTCAATCGCAGCCTAATCCCTTCACGATACAAGCGTCATTACTTCCAGTGTTTCGAACGCCGCACTACCGTCTATACTATCACCACCTCGGGATGTCCCTTCCGCTGCAATTTCTGCTCGCTGTGGGCCGCCGCGCGGGGCACCTTTCGCAGGCGGCTTGCCGCGGAAATCGCGGCCGACATCGCCTGTCAACCGCAGCCTTACGTGCATCTTACCGATGACAATACGTTCTGCGATGAATCACATGCCATCGAGATCTATGAACATCTCAAAGCAATGGGCGTGAAGAAGAAGATCTTGGCCTACGCCCGAGCGGATACGATTGTGAAAAAGCCGGATCTGTTGAAACTGTGGAAGGAAGTCGGACTCGGCGCGCTGGTGGTTGGAATGGAAGGTGCCTCCAATCGTCACTTGAAGGCCATGAACAAGAGTTCCGAAGTCGGCCTGAACATCGAGGCCCAAAGGATCATGGACGACCTGGACATCGAGAACTGGGCGCATTTCGTCGTCCTGCCGAGTTTCCAGCGAGAGGATTTTCAGGAGATCTGGGATTTCGTAGAGCATCTCCAGATCACTTATCCCGTGTTTATTCCAATGACTCCCGTGCCGGGCACGCCCCTGTTTTTCGAGGCCAAACAGCAGGGACAGTTGTCCGTTTTCGACTACGGATTTTACAATCTGCAGTACATGGTGATGCACACCGAGATGCCCAAGGACCTCTGGTATGAGGAATTGGCAACATTGTATCGCAAGAGTTGTTCGCCTCGAACCCTGTGGCGTCGGAGGCGGTCTCCCGGTTTCCACATCAGGCCCGCCATCGGTCGTGCCATGAGCATGGGGCCGGTCGGTTGGCGAATACGACCTCATATTCGAGAGCAACTCGAACTGGAACGCAACATTCGTTATGAAGACATCGAAGCTCGGCTTCCTCCGTCGTTAAGAAGAGATTACGCGCCGGTGAACTACTACCATGCTCCCGCCACGATGCTGAAGACGAATTCGAACGTCGTCAACAATCTGACACCGGCAACGGCGGACGCATGTTAATCCAAGAGTGTGTTTTGAATATGTGTGGCACTGACTGTTTGTCATGCTGTGCAGGATAAAGCAACCAGTAAACACGGGCTGGCAAGCAGCCCGTGCCACCGGACCATGAAAGATGAATCATGATAAACTTCGCAAATCAAGCAATTAGACTGGGGATCGATTGGGGATCGGTAACCGTCAAGGTCGCGGTTCTCGATTCGGCCGATCGACTCCTATACGAAAGTTATCAGAGACACCATGGGCAGCCCGTCGCAACCCTGCGTAAGATTCTGGGAAAACTGCGTGGAGAGTTTCACGACAACCAACCTTGTGCGGCGGCGGTAACCGGCTCGGGTCGCGGGCTGCTTGCTGCTGCGATCGATATTCCGGCAGTCAATGAAATTGTCGCTCACGCCACTGCGACTGTCGCCGAACATCCTCATGCAAAAACCATTATCGAAATCGGCGGACAGGATTCCAAACTGGTTCGCTTGGGGAACAATTCTTCGCCGTTTTGCCCCGACATTCGCGAGCAGGCGATGAATGACATCTGCGCGGCGGGAACAGGCGCGTTTATCGAACAGCAGAGCCAGAGAATGGGCATTCGCGTGGAGGACTTCGGCCGGCTTGCGATTCAATCCCAGTCGCCCGCAACGGTCACCGGGCGATGTTCGGTGTTTGCCAAGACCGATATCGTCCACCTTCGACAGGAGGGAGTTCCCAACCAGGATATCGCGGCTGGTTTGTGTAATGCCGTGGTCAGAAATTACTTAGCCCAGTTTGCCAAGGGGCGAAAACTGGAATCGCCGATCGTGTTTCAAGGCGGACTGGCCGCCAACTCCGGCGTCGTGAAGGCCTTCCGGCAGGCATTAGTATTGGATGAAAAGGACCTGGTCGTGCCGAAGAACTTCAAGATCATGGGCGCCGTGGGTTGCGCGCTGTTGGTCCAGCGATCGGCCAACAGTCGGCCCCGAACATTGTCAGAAATCATCGGCTCCGTTGATCGACTGAGCGAACAATGTGAATCCCGACACAGTGCGCTGCCGAGACTATCGAGGTCAATCGTATGCAAAATGAACGGCAAACCGCGTCTCGCCGACCGGCCTAAACCCCGGGGCGTGGTGATCGGCATCGATGTGGGATCAACATCTACCGGCGTGGCGATCACCGATCGGGAGGCAACTTTGCTGGCAAAGAGCTACGTGTTGAACAACG
>JAFGTN010000258.1 GCA_016934075.1 Pirellulales bacterium | reverse complement strand
TAACAAGTTAACATCTCTGTGACGTTTAGATATAATTTGCCGGCTGCGCCGCCAATTTATATCTAAGTGCCCTTGACTCGCAATTTTGCAAAAGTCCATTATTGTGTAATAGCTTTAATGAAATTCTTTCCAGGTATCAATCATTACTCGCAGGCCTTCCTGGGGAGTATCGGGGAAAATGGCGTCCATGGGGTGTAATATGAATCGGTTCGTGGGCGCCAGGTGCGTCATTGCCTCGCGGACGGTTTCGCGGATTACGTCGGCGTCCTCGTGCAGCGTTTGCGAGTTGATGCCGCCGACCATCGTCATCTTGTCGCCGAACATCTCGGCCGCCTTTTCCGGCGACATGTCGTCCAGCAGAGGGTCGACAAAGAACAGTAAGTCCACACCGGCGTCGATCAGTCGCTCTCCCAACCTCTCGACGCCGGTGGTCATTACATAGCCGAACTTTTTGCCGTGTTTATGGGCCACATCGGCGGCCGCTTTGATGTGCGGAAATACAAATCGATCGAAAAGCGCCGGCGACCAGAAATCGGTCGACGAATACCAGCCCCGCTGGCAAACCATGTCCACGCCGTCATTTTTGGCGGCGATTTCCGTTCTGGCCAGGTCGGTGTCGGCAATGGATTGCATCAGGTCTTCGAACGCCTCGGGCGCGTCCATTGCCATCATGATCGCGTTTTGCGTGCCCATGAACCAGATGGCCGCGTCCATGCCGAAAGCCGACCAGGCCTGCGTAAAAAGCCCTTTTTCGTCGGCAAAGGCTTTTACACGCTTCATACGGTCGTCGAACCAGGCCTTTTGATCGTCGTCGGGCGGGGCGAAAACGTGCTTCACGGCGGCAACATCTTCTGGGCGGCTTACGGCGTGATGCACGGCACGTGGAATGTTGTAGTCCTCGATAATCGGCACGCAGTCGGGTTGAATGGGCCAACCCGTGCCCTCGTTGTCCGTTTGTCGCACTGCGTGGCGCATCTTGCCCGAAGGGGTTTCGTATTCGCGGACCAAAACGGGATACCGTTCATCGCCGTGTTCGTGTCCGGGCGGCAACACCGAATCGGAGAACGTCACGCAGTCTTCCATGGACCATGGTACGGAAACCTCCAGCGCGTCGTCGATCCCCATCGCCAACCAGGCCTGTGCACGGCGAAAATCATCTTCCAAGGTCCAGGGCTTGGGCAAGCAATGCAGGTGCTCGAGCCGGTTTGTGTACCAATAATCGATCGAGCCGCGGCCATTCGACCAGCGAAATTCGTCTGGCGCCGGGAATCCGAAGCACCAGGTGGTGAGCGGAGTATGATCGGCCGGTTCACCATTTAATGCGGCTATGATTCGATCTCTTGAAGTCATCCGGGTATTTCCTTCTCAGGTCATTGTTTCTTTTTCTCCGACGCCGATACATTTTTATCTGCTAGCCGGTAGTCGCCGGTTGGGCAGTTTGCACTGCCTGCCGAATGGCTTGGATTCCCTGTTGTTCCTGCTCTTCGGTCAAACAAGAGGGTATCGGCACGAGTATCGAGCGAGCGAATAGATCGTCGCTCCGAGGACAAGCGCCCTTGTTATAGGTATAGTGACTTTCGAGATTCTCGGTCAGGCTCCAAGGATTACCGGACGGGGAAAGGGGCACCTTGTCGACAAGAGAGGGGATGTTGTAATAGATGTGCAGCCCGTAGTCGGCCACGCGGAATACACTATGCAGACCTGAAATTTTCATTTTTTCAGCCGCCGAAACGGCTTGCTGTTCGCTTTTGAGGATAAGGATCAAGAACGGTCCCGTGTCGCCTTGGGCGTCGTTGAGTTTGCGGAAGTCGAGGCCGGACGTACCCTCCAACCCGGCCTTGATTCGGCTCTTCGACATCCGCATGGATTCGAGGATCTTGGGCAATTTCTTAAGTTGCACGCCCGCCACGGAACCGCACAACTCGGTCATGCGGCGGCCGGCGCCCCAGGATATGGCCCATTGTTCTGGTGTGGCCAAGCGGCCGTTGCGGCGGATCAGCCCCATGTCGTGAGCGGAAAACGCGCGCTGGAAAAGGCGCTGGTCGTTGGTAATCAGCAAGCCGCCCTCGCCGCAGGTCATATTCTTGTTCAATTGCAGGCTGAAAATGCCCATGTCGCCGATTGTGCCGACCTTGCGTCCGCCGAAGGAGCCGCCGTTGCATTGAGCACAATCTTCCAATACGGGAATGTTATACTTCCCGGCAACCGCCATAATGGCGTTCATGTCGCACGGCGCGCCGGCCATGTGGATGGGAAGGATCAGCCGGGTTCTGGATGTGATCTTCTTTTCCAGATCCGCCGGATCCATGCAAAAACTTTCATCTATTTCGCAGAGCACCGGAATGGCGTTTACCTGAATGACGGCCGCCACGCTGGCAACCCACATGAAGGCCGGCAAGATTACCTCGCAACCCGGACCGATGCCCATGGCAGTCATGGCGGTGATCAGAGCCCCAGTACCGCTGTTGAGACCCAGGGCGTATTCGGTTCCATAAAACCGCCTGGCGGCTTCTTCATAAGCATCGACGTACTTGGCATCGCCCAGACCATAGTACCTGAACATCGAACCATTGCGGAGGACGTCCAATAGTACCTCTTCCTCTTCCTGGTCGATCCAATAGGCTCCGGGAAATTCGTATGGCCAGTCAATGCTCATAGCTGTATACCCTTGATTATTATGATTCTGTATTTGCTCTTGACTCGCAATTTTGCAAAAGTCCAGTTTGCCGCTTGAGGACGGTATTACAAACGCATTAATAGTTCGGCGGACAATATACGGTAATCGCGCGAACCGTCTCATCACCGACTGCTCGGCCGCGATGTGGTGTTTCCTTGACGACATAGAAAGCATCGCCCGGACGCAACAATGCCTTTTTCTTTCCCTCGACTTCCAGTTCCAGCATACCCATCAGAATATATCCGGCCACGTCGCAACGCAGCGTTTCCATCTCGGGCAACTCATCCGAAGGTCGAATCTGTTCGTCGAGCACCTCGACCGCCAGTTCGGGATCACGCGCAAATACGATGGTGTAATTGCGGTTTTCGTCCTGCACCAGTTGCATGTTCTCGCGCAAGAATAACGGTTTCTCCTGCTTGGCCGAACCGTTAGAGAAAAAAGCTCCCAGATCCGTTCCCAGTGCGCCCAGTACTTTTTGTAAGGTGGCGATACTGGGAGAATTCTTACCTCGCTCGATACAGGAGATAATGCCGGGCGTGACATCCGCCTTTTCGGCAAGCTGCCGAATCGATAGTTGACTTCTTTCCCGAAGAATTTTTAAGCGGGGCCCGACATTTTTGTCCATAACAAAAATCCCTTAAACAGTAGGGCAAACTCTTGCACAGGTGTCTAATATATGCTACACTCGCTCGCAAGTCAACTGGTGGCTACAGTTTTTCGGGCATTTCGCGGTAGAAAGATCAGATCGGGAAAACAATTGGATCCACTTCGAGAACTATCCATCACCGTCAGCGGGATCGACTTGGGCGTGATTGCCATCTATTTGGTGGGGATTGTGGTGGCCGGCGTCGTTATGACTAAGATGGCCTCGCGAAACATCGATTCCTATTTCCTCGGCGGTCGAAAAATGCCCTGGTGGTTGCTGGGACTCTCGGGCACGGCGTCATACTTCGACGTGACGGGCGTGATGTGGACGATTGCCTTCTTTTATACGATGGGGCCTCGTTTCTTCTGGATCCAATGGGAATGGGGATTCCTGGCAACGGCCTGTTTTGCCACGTTTATGGGCAAATGGCTTCGCCGCACGGGCGTGATGACCGGCGCCGAGTGGATGGAAGTGCGTTTCGGCGGCGATGCAGCGGGAGAATTCGCGCGATTTTCATACGCTGTAATGGCAGTTGTGATCGCCGTGGCTTTTATCGGTTTCGCGGAATATGGTTGCGGCCGGTTCCTGCATTCATTTATTCCCTCCTGGTCACCACACTCGCTGGCGGTTTGCCTGATGGCATTTACGGCGATTTATACGATTACGTCCGGATTATATGGAGTAGTACTGACCGGCGCGATTCAATTCGCCATTATTCTGCTGGGCTCGGGCATTCTGATTTATAAGGCCGTTTCCATAAGTTCCTACGAGACGATCGCCGAGAGTATGCCGCCCGAATGGTTCGGTTTTTGGCCCATGTGGCATTGGGAGCATCTTGAGAACTGGGAACTCACCGGGTCGTATTCATTGTTCTTCCTTGTAGCATTGGTGTGGGTGGCCAAGGGAACGTTCCTTTCGCTGGGCGGACCGCAGCAGCTTTACGATATGCAACGATTTCTGGCCGCGCGCAATCCGCGCGAGGCCAGCAAGGCCGGTTTGACTTGGGGCGTGGCTTTGACTCCCATGTTCATGGTTTCCGCGGCTGTGGGGGTGATCGGCATCATGCAATGGGGCGGCGGACTCGAACATCCCGACCGCCTTTATCCGGTAGTAATAGGAACCATGCTGCCCGTCGGCGTCAAAGGCCTGGTGCTGGCCGGTTTATTGTCGGCTTTTATGTCCACGTTTTCGGCAACCGTAAATGCCGGCGCTTCATATTTGATACGCGACGGTTATCAGAAAGTCGCCCGGCCCGACGCTTCGGATAGAGAGTTGAAATGGGCCTCTCGGGCGGCGAGTCTGCTTCTGGTTATTGCCGGGATCTGGGTAGGCATGCAGGCCACCAACATCGACGACATTTTCAACTGGATCATGATGATCCTGGGAACGGCCGTTTTGATGCCCAACGTTTTGCGATGGTTCTGGTGGCGATTCAACGGTTGGGGGTTCGCCGTGGGAACATTGACAGGCGTGGCGGCCGCGATTATTGCGGTAACATGTTTTGCCGACGTTCCGCTCTATGTCTCATTTTTTGTACTGCTGATCATCAGCAGTTTATCAAGCGTGTTAAGCACACTGTTAACGCGGCCGACGGATATGGAAACTCTGGTTGAATTCTATCGTCGCGTACATCCACCTGGTCTATGGGGTCCGGTGAAGAAGAAAGTGTTTGCCGATAAAAATTTTGAACAAAAAGATTCTTTTGCAATGGATCTTGTCGCGGCTATCATAATAGCTATCGGGTTGCAGGCGTTGTTTCTCGCATCGGTATATGCCTGCACGCAACAGTGGACGGCTTTTGGAGTTTCGCTGCTCACGGTTGCCGCCAGTGGCGTGATATCCTATTGGACTTGGTACCGTGCATTACCGGACGAGAATGAGAATGTTGTGCAAGACATTATGAGCAAATGAATACGGATGCAATACACGAACAACATTATGTAACCGTATCCGTTAATATGCAAGACAGGAGCAAGACGTGAGCATCCAGATCATCTCAATTATCGTTGGTCTTCTGAGCGTCATCGGTGTAGACGCGGGCAAAGGTCCTGCAAATTTCGAAGATCACATCATCGTGCCTTTGTCGCCAAACCAGGTGCATCGTGGTATCACAGGCAGCATACTCAAACTCAAAGAGAATTCCCTGTTGTTCGCGTACTCATTCAGCGCGGAAGAGCCGTTGAGCAAGCGTTACCCCGGCGGTGGCATCGCGGCACGTAAGTCCAAGGATTTGGGGCGGACGTGGAGCGAAGCGAGCATACTGCAACCGAGAGTCGGCGCGGGAGAAACAATCCATCCCAGCTTGTTGAGATTGCCCGACGGAAAGATCCTCCTGGCCTACGACGTCCAAAACCTCACAACGGATGACACCAACGTGGGAGGAGACCAGCACATGTATGTCCGTGTCTCCTCGGACGAGGGCAAAACGTGGAGCGAACAGATGTCCGCAACACACATGCCGGGAATTTGCCATACAATGCCCGGCAAGATGGTGCTGCTGTCTACGGGCCGTATTATCTTGCCCGTCGAATCATCCTGGCCGGTTGACGGCAACCACTTTGTGTCGCTGTGTTTTTATAGCGATAACAACGGGTCAATTTGGTGGCCCAGCAAGAACCATGTGGAATTCGATCCAGACGACAAAAAACATCCCGAGGCCTCCGAGCCCAGTGTGGTGGAGTTGGCCGATGGGCGGCTGATCATGATCTGCCGGACTCAGCGCGGTTATCTCGCTCGTTCGTACTCCCAAGACATGGGCCTGAACTGGTCCAAGCCGGAATTGATCACCGACCTGCATTGCTCTCCCAGTGGATTTCACGTGGTGCGTCTGCCGACAACCGGTGACCTCTTGGCAATATATTGCAACAACCCGCACACAGTGGAGTGGTTGGAAGGAACAAACAAGACCAAAGTGGATGTGGCCCAACTGAAGAACTACCCCCTCGGACGCGTTCGGGCGCCGTTGAGTACTGCCATTTCACGCGACGGCGGCAAGACTTGGCATCACCACCGCAACATAACCAACGATCCAAAAGGGGTCTACGGCGACTATGGTTATCCATGCGTAACGTTCTTGGACCAAGGGAAGATACTGCTGATAAACTATCACGCCATTGACGGTATTCACCTGGCCCGCATCGGTGTAAACTGGTTCTACGGCAAATAGGTGTTATTTGAACGAAAATCTACACTATACCAAGTGTCAATGAAAGTTGACCATCTACTGTCGTCTCGAGACAAAAAATGAGAAAGCAAAAACAATCACACGGTTTTACGCTGGTCGAACTTCTGGTCGTGATCGCCATTATCGGTATCCTGATTGCCTTGCTGCTGCCCGCCGTGCAGGCGGCGCGCGAGGCGGCCCGACGGATCCAGTGTTCGAACAATCTCAAGCAGTTCGGACTGGGCGTACATAACTATATTTCCACGTTCAAGAAATTTCCGCCAGCGGGTTTGAAAGACAGTACCTGTTGCATGAGTTACATCGCCGTGCTGCTGCCTTACATGGAGCAGGGCGAGTTGTTTGATCGCATAGATCAGAATATACATTGGCAGTACGGCGCGATGAACCAGGAGGTTCGCAGAACGCCATTGCCCTATGTGGCGTGTCCTTCCGCCGTAAATCCCAAGGCCAACTGGTATTATAGGACCGACGGCTCTTACGTCTTCGCCGACGGAGGCGAATACACGCTGCACTATCAGGGCGTGGCCGGCGCGGTGGGGCGTGTGGCATTTTCTCCCCCGAGTCCCTTGCAGGAGTATACTGACTTCGAACCCGACAACGGACACGGCGTGAAATCGAGAAACGGTGTGCTTGTGATTTCCGGCCTGATCGGCATTGACGATGTCACCGACGGAACCACGCACACGCTCATGATAGGCGAAATCTCATGGCACAAAGGCGAATACGAACCCTGGTTGGGCGGTTTCAGCGTGGGCGGATCGAACATGATGTCCTGCAAAAATATCCTATATCCTTTCAAAACCCACTTATTCAACCCCGGACAGATATACGATCCCAATTACCCTGCTTCCAGTGAAATCTGCAGCACCAGCTTCGGCGCCATGCACCCGTCGGGCTGCAACTTTGCCCTGGCCGACGGCAGCGTGAACTTCTACAACGAAGATATCAGTATAGATGTGCTCAAAGCACTTGCCACGCGAAGCGGAGGAGAGGTTTTCACTAATGAACAGTAGCGGTAAACGTTTTACGGCATTCATTCCGTACATGTTGGCGGCGATCGTTACACTATCGGTATGCGCCGGCTGCGGCGGGGGTGGCAAAACGGAAAACGCCGAAGTCGTCGGCAGTGTGTCGTTCGATGGTAAACCGCTCACACAAGGCAACGTACAGTTCGATACCCAGGATGGCATACCTGCCGGCGGGACGATCGGCCCCGAAGGCCGGTTCAATGCCTCGGCGTCTAACGCAAAGGGAGTCTCGCCCGGACCGTGCCGGATTGCCGTGATTGTTACCCAGCAACAAAGCCACTCGGCGGGAGTGGATCGCTTCCAGCCGCCCAAGTGGCTGATCCCCAAAGCTTTCGGCTCGACATCCACTTCGGGCTTGCAAGCCGAGATCAAACCCGTCCGCAACGAGTTTAAAATAGCGCTGTTCTCAAACGGACGCGGTTCCGTTACCCGCGTAGAATAATTGTATGATTTACCCTGCGTCTCAAAGGCGTCTGAAATGCTTAAAGCCCATAGCCGCATCATCCAGGTTCCCCTGCTGGTCGCATTAGCGCTTTTCTACTCCCTACCTGCCGGCGCGGACACCGCCCCCTGGACGGATCCATTCGGCATGGATGGAGACTCCATTATCACCGAACCGGAACATCTGGGCATCATCAACGGCAAACTCTCCCTGGGCACGCCGCATGGGCACGTCGCGCGGATCGACGGACTCTGGGCACCGCCTTATGTAAGTTCCGATTTTGCCTTGATGGTGGAAATCTTCGGGCGGGAAGTTGCCACACAAAAATACAAGTGGTGGCCCTACAAAATCGAACGCCGTGGCAATGTCGACGGAGTAGACGTATCGGCCGCAACCGTTCTGGTGCCGGGCAAGCGCGGCGGACTGGTGTCGATGACGCTCCGCAACACTACGCAAAAAAAATTCTGTGTGCCGGTGGCATTCAAAACCAAGGGAACACTGGATTACTGCGGTTTCTGGGAATTCTCCGGAGCCAGAAGTTCGACCGCAACAGAAGCCGCCGCTGAGCAAAACCGGCTGACACTCGCTGCCGGAAAACTGGCGATAGTTCTACAAGGCTCACGTGGCGATCTGAAATGGGACGCCAAGAGCAAAGTCGGCACACAATCCTTGATTCTCCAACCCGGCGAAACTCGTGCGGTCTATCTGGCCTTTGCCATGGACACATTGCTCGAAGCCGGGAATGCCTGCGAATCTATTGCATCCGATCCGGCAAAGGCCGTCATCGAGGCCGATGCGGCTTATGCAAAGCTGGTTGAACATATCTTCCAGCGGCTGCCGCGACTGGTTTCCGGCAACAAAGACCTGGAAAAATTCTATAACCGCTCGCTGGTGCACTTCATCACCAATCGTTGGGACGTGCCCGAGTTCGTACTGCGGCCATACTACTCGACAGGCAGCATCCGCGGTGGATGCGTTAGCGATTACTTGTGGAATTACGGTGAAATATGGGAGATCATGCCGCTGTTCGATCCGGCCGCCCATCGCCGGCACATCAAGCAGTTCCTCAAATGCGATATGACCAGGCATTTCTCCTTCAATCCCATCGACGGGAAGGCCTTCGGGCCCTGGTACATGGTCAACCAGGAGAAAATAATCGGCTTGATCTATTACTATGTCAAGAACACTGGGGATACGGCTTTTTTAGACGAAGTGGTCGATGGCAAAACAGTGTTGGAACATGTGCTTAAAAATGCCACTGTGCTTGACGACGTATCAAAACCGGTCGAGTTGATCGACTATGGGCCGTCGAACAGCCACCTGGAACTGCGGTTGCGGAGCGATGCTTACAATCACGTTATGCCCGACCTCAACGGCCGCCGCCATGCCAATTATCTTCGTGCGGCACGTCTGGCGGAAATCGCGGGCAAGCCGGCCCCGCACCTTCTCCAGCGGGCCGATGACTTGAAGAAACTTCTTAAGCAGAAACTCTGGAACAATGAAACCAAATGGTTCGACTTCATAAACGGCAAGTGTAAGCCCGAAACCCGCTGGACCGTGCAGATGTTCAAACTGTTCGGCAGCAGCGTTTTGGACGAGGAAACGGAAGCCGGGCTTATGAGCCATCTGGACGAAAAGGAATTCCTTTCCGAACACGGCCTGCACAGTCTGGCCAAAGGCGATGCGGAATATGACAAGAACGACGTCGACAACGGCGGCCCCGGCGCCTGCACCTGTTTCCCGCCGCAAATCGCCGAACGTCTCTACAAGGCCGGTCGGCCCGAACAAGGCGGAGACATCCTGCGGCGTTGCCTGTGGTGGGGCAGTCGGCTGCCGTACTGGGGCGATTCCATAGTGGCCGAACGCATCGACTACCGCCACGATACGCCCCTGCAATGCACGATCGACGGCGTGACCGTTGCACAGGCGATTATTTTCGGGATGTTCGGCATAGACGCACAATTCGACGGCAGCATTCTTGTCAGCCCGCGTTCACCTGCATTTGCATCGAAAATATCTCTCAAAGGGGTGAAACTCCGCGGCATCGTTTTTGACATCGATGTCGACGATAATGAATTCAAGATTACCTCGAGCGGAAAAACCATATCCGTGCCTGTTGGTCGAACTGTTTTGATCAACAAAAACGGCCGGCTCGAACTGGCAGCGGATCGTAAAGGAGCGGGCGAATATTAAATGAAAACCGACGACGACCATAATGACAAGATTACGAGACGCAGCGCGATCGCCGTCTCGCTGGGCACCGTAGGAGCGGCAGCCTTGGGCGGCATGCTGGAAGCGGCTCCACCACCGAGTGTAAAGAGCGGCCGAAGAATTTGGACCGTCACCAACCCGGATACGAAAAATCCCATCACGCAATTCCGCCTTCGCCCGGAGGATCTTGGCACTAAAGCGACCGGTTGTTCGGTCGAGAAACGAATCCTGCAAAGTGGGCTGAGCATGGGGGTCGAAACCATCGAAGTCGACAACGGGAAAATGAGCTTCGTGGTCCTGCCTACCCGCGGCATGGGCATTTGGCAAGCCCGTTGCGGCAACGTGCGTCTGGGTTGGGATTCGCCTGTCAACGGTCCGGTCAATCCGGCCTTCGTGCGCTTGGATGCACCCGACGGGCTGGGCTGGCTGGCCGGATTCGACGAGATGCTCGTACGTTGCGGCTTGGAATATAACGGCGGGCCGGAATTCCAAGACAACGGCATCCTCCGTTACGGCCTGCATGGACGAATTTCCAACACGCCGGCACACAAGGTGGAAGTTTCGGTTGACGAGGCCGATGGCCGCATCAGCGTAACCGGCGTGGTCGACGAAGCCCGGCTGTATGGCAACAAGCTGCGTCTGAGGAGCACCGTCAGCACGTTGCCCGGCCGGGCGAAAATCACCATCCGCGACACGGTCGAAAACCTTTCAGCCGAGCCGGGAGAACTGCAATTGATTTACCACACCAATTTCGGCCCTCCCCTATTGGGCTCGGGCGCGAAGGTCATTGCCGTCACGAAAAGAGTGACCCCTTTCGACGATGTCGCCGCCAAGGGCTTGTCGACTTGGAACGTGATGGGAGTCCCCGTGACCGGCGCGCCCGAGCAGTGCTTTGCTTGTGAGTTGTCGGCGATGGAGAATGGCAACACGGCCGTGATGCTCCAGAGTCCCGACCGGCGAAGCGCGGTTCTTTATCGCTTCAACAAGAAACAGTTGCCTTGTTTCACAATTTGGAAGAATCCCCAGCCCGCATCCGACGGATACGCCATTGGCCTGGAACCGGGAACCAACTATCCATACACGAAAACCCAGGAAAAACAACAGGGTCGGGTAATTTCCCTGCCGCCCGGCGACTCGAAAACGTTCGAATTGTCACTAGAGTATTTACCCGACTCAGAAGCCGTCAGAAAAGCGCAGAACGAGATTCAAAAAATAGAATAGTAACACTTCAGCCAAGTGGTAGCCGGATTTGCAAGAATTCAGTCCATTTGGCGTGAAATTGGGCAACGTCCGAATTCTTACGAATCCGGCTACAAATCGAGGTCTCTATGAGTATCGAATCTCATTCAGATAAAACATCCTCCTCTTTCGAACGCATCTTCCCATCCGACGTTTTGTCCAAACGCAGCCGTGTGGAAAAAGCCCTCTCGCATCAGTCTCTCGACCGCGTGCCCATCCACGAACAGCTAAGCTACAATCCCGGAGTCATCAGTCTTTATACGGGCAAACAGTTCGAAGGATTCGATTTTTCGCTGCAAGATGTGGGCGACGTTATCCGCAAGACGCTCGATATTTGTTTCCCCCTTGTGCCCAACAAGGGCACGGGGCTGGAAACAAGCGACGATGGCTTCGTCTTCCAGAACGAGAATTGGATGACCTGGCGCATTGATCGCCCTTTCGAGGACGAAAACGGCGCTGCCGCATGGTTGCAAAAACGCTTGTCGCGGATGGAAGCCACAGGAATGAACGTACATACGGCCGTCGAAGTCAAGAAGGAAATGCCGTCTTCTTTCGACGCCGAAACGGTTCGCGATCATTATCGTGATTATTTCCTGGGTATGCAAGATAAAGTCGGAGAAACGGTCATCATGGATTTCAGTTGCACCGGCTTCTGCGACTTATTCGATGCCATGGGGCTGGATATCTTTACGTTCTTCAGCCTCGACCACGCCGAAATGCTTAAGGATTATATGGAATTGTCGCTGGAAAACGAGCTTAAACGAGTCGAGGCCGTTGCCGATCCGGAACTCTCGCCGGTAATTCTAATCCCGGAGGACTTTTCCACCAAACAAGGCCCCATCTTCAGGCCCGATTTTCTCGATACATATCACTATCCTTATGTGAAAAAGCTCACGCGGGCATGGCACGACAAAGGCTTCAAGGTTATATACCACAGCGACGGCAACTACAAATCGGCCATACCAAGCCTGATCGATTGCGGCGTGGATGGTTTCTATTGCTTGGAGCCCAACTGCGGCATGCATACCGTGGAACTGAAGTCCACCTGGCCGGAGATGGTCTGGATGGGCGGGATCAACGGTGTCGACACGCTGGAGTTCGGTACTCCGAATGATGTCCGTAGCGACGTGCACCGCGATATCATAAAAACGAACGCATTAAATGCAGGCGGACTGTTCATAGCTTCGTCCAGCGAGATCAATCCACCCATCCCACCCGAAAATTTCAAAGCGATGGTGGACGCCGTAGGGGAATTGGTGAACGAGGGCTTTCGCAAATAGACATTTATATTCAAGTCTGGAGGGAGGAGGTTTCTTTTTCTGCGCGGCCGTGTATATGACTCTTTATGCAATCACCACGCCCTGAAGTGGCTTCAAATATTTAGGCCAAACTCGCTTGCCTAATTATAAATATACCTCGCCAGAGGGGAGGTAAGGACGCCGTGTATCGGATTATAATAAAAAATTGTCGACTCCGGTCGGGATAATCCAGCCGCCCACATAACCCTAGCGAGATTTAACATGAAGAGAGGCTTTACCCTCTTTGCGATTCTGTTAGCGATAGGCCTGACAGGAATCCAGTGCAGCAGTGATCCATCAGCCCCATCCACGAGTGATAAACAGCGACCAACCGCTACAGCTTTGTCGGCTGATATGGTTGAGCTGCCGTCAGAATCACGAAAGATGGCCGGTATCGAAGTGACGGAGGTGAAAAGCCACACATGCCATTGCGTTCTGAAAGCAATGGGAAAGCTGCTGGCTCCGCCACCACAAACTGCCGTTGTCAGCCACGCGTTTCCATCTCACGTGGCTGCCGTGCACACGAAGGTTGGCGATTGGGTTGAAAAGCAACAGGCTTTAGTCACCCTCGAGAGTCAAGAAGTTGGCGTAGTGAAATCCGAGTTCTACAAATCGCTCGCGGATCTTGAATTGGCCACACTTACGCTTTCCCGTGAGAAACGGCTACTCGATGAAGGAATTGGAATCAAGAAGAACCACTTGGCTGCGGAAACCGCCCACAAGATTGCGCAGTCAAACGCCGAAGCCGCCGAGAAAAAGCTGCACGTTCTTGGTTTCACAGAAGAGCAGGTGAAAGAGATGGCGAAGACGCATCAGATCAGTCCATCTATTACACTATACTCACCCATTGCCGGCAAAGTGATATCCATTGCGCCTGTCTTAGGAGCACGCATCGACGAAACAACAGAAATCCTGAAGATCATCGATACAACGGTACTCTGGGTGGATGCTGAAATCTACGAGAAGGACATTGCCAAGGTCAAGATAGGACAGAAGGTCGATATCGTCGTTTCCGCCTATCCCGACGCGGTATTTCAAGGAACGCTGAGCTTCATTGGAGATATCGTTAATCCGGAAACACGGACGATAACCGTCCACGCGGAGGTGGCCAACAAAGACCAACGCTTGAAGCCAGGCATGTTTGCCAATGTCACGATTCACCTCAACGGCGGATGCCAGTCATTGGCCGTGCCGGTTGATGCCATTCTCGAAGAAGGCGACCATCGCTTCGTTTTCATTCAGGAGGATTCGCACTTCGTTCGCCGTGAGGTCGAGACGGGATCTATCGAGGGCACGCTACAGCAGATCACAAAGGGATTAAAAAGCGGTGAGGTGGTTGTGGTCCAAGGAAACCACCTTTTGAGATCAAAACTCTTGGAAGATATTCTACACCGGTCGCTTCACACCAACTGACGACGAACAGAGACCTCCAGACTCATGCTCATTCGCGCAATTATCGATTTGGCGCTAAGCCACCGCGTACTTGTCCTTCTTATAACCGCGTTGACTTCCTTGGCCGGTGTTATCGCCTATCGGCAAATGCCCAAGGATATCTATCCCGACCTCAACGCGCCGCTTGTGAACATCATCACGACCTGCCCGGGCATGGCCTCCGAGGAAGTGGAACGTGTCATCACGTTCCCCTTGGAGAGTCTCATGAACGGCACCCCGCACGTAACACGAGTACGTTCGGAGTCGACCACCGGCGAGTCGGTTGTCACCGTCGAGTTCGACTGGGGAATCGACATCTATCGGGCTCGGCAGATAATCGACGGCAAGCTTGACCTCGTCGCGGGACAGCTTCCCGAACAGGCGGACACGCCGACCATGGGCCCCGTTTCGTCCCGCATGGGTGAGATCTTCGAGTTTGCCGTTGTTGGTAAGGATGACGGTGGTGACCCCATGGAGCTGCGGGGCATTGCCGACTGGACGATACGCTATAGGTTGTTGGGCGTTAAGGGCATTTCGCATGTCATCAACCTGGGAGGATTCGTACGCCAATACCAGGTTTTCCTGAAGCCGGATATGCTGCACCACTTCGAAATCACCGTGTCCGACGTAAAGGATGCCATCGAGCGGAGCAACCGGAACTTCTCCGGCGGCGTCATACGGAAGAAAAATCAGGAATTTTTGATCAAAGGCCTGGGGCGCATCGAGTCCATCAAGCATATCAAGGACACAGTAATCACTTCGCGAAACAACGTCCCCGTCTTCGTGAAAGACGTAGCCGACGTCGAAATCGGCTCCGCATTTCCACAAGGAAACGCCGGTTTCAACGGCAAAGAGGCGGTTTCCGTTGTCGTCCAGAAACAATATGGCGGCGACACCCTCAAGACTATCCAGCGCATCAAGTCATTCCTCCGGGACATCAAAAAAGATCTGGCGGAAACCGTCGATGCCGTTCCCTATTACGACCAGTCCGTTCTTATCCTCGACTCACTGCGTCACGTCGAAATCTCGATGCTCGAAGGCGGTCTGCTCGTTCTGGTGGTCATCTTCATTTTCCTCGGCAACTTGCGCGCTTCGTTGATTGCGGCGCTGACGATCCCCATATCTATTCTCTTCTCGCTTGGACTTATGTACTGTGCCGGTGTCTCCCTGACCGTCATGGCCCTCGGCGGTCTGGCAATCGGAATCGGCAAGATGGCGGGCGGTTCGGTCATCATGGTGGAGAACATCTATAAACGTCTTGAAGATCAACAGAGCGAGGCCACGGTCCTGCAACGCGTCGCGTACGGAGCCAAGGAAATCGGCCCTTACCTCTTTTCGGCTAATCTGATTATCGTACTCGTCTTCTTGCCGCTGCTCACACTCGAAGGAGTCGCGGGACGCATGTTTCGACCGACAGTCTTCGCCCTGGTGGCAGCGCTCTGCGGTTCGTTGATCATGAACATCACCCTGAATCCGGTGCTGATGTCACTCTGCCTGGAACAAGTCAAGCAGGGTAAACGCAAGAACCGCTTTGTAGCGTTCTCGACGAGAGTATATTCCACTATGCTGAAGCAATCGTTTCGGCACAAGGCCGCGGTGCTGCTGGTCGGCGTGGCCATTCTCGCCGTTGCCGTGGCATGCTATCGGCGACTGGGAAGCGAATTCGTTCCTTTCCTCGATGAAGGATCCATTGTTGCATCAACCGTCATGTTGCCCGAGACGTCCCTCGACGAATCCGTCCGAGTGGGCAAGAAGGTGGTGGAAATCTTCCGCTCTTTTCCGGAAGTCGATTCTGTTTGTCGCACCACGGGAATGGCCGAAGGAGAGGAACATGTTCATCCGGTAAACCACTCGCACTACATGATCAAGTTAAAACCGCGAGAGGAGAGGCAGCGCGGTTATCTCGAACTGACCGAGGCCATGCGAGAAAAACTCGATAACATGCCCGGCATCGTCTATATCTTCGAACAGCCGATCGCGAACAAGATGGCTGAAATGCTCACCGGAACGGAAGGGCAAATCGCACTTAAGGTATTCGGGTACAATCTGGATACGCTCGACGCCAAGGCCCGTGAAATCGGCAATGTCATCAGCCAGGTTCCGGGAATCGCCGACTTGCAAGTGGAAGAAACCACCGGAATCCCCCTGATTGAAATCCATCTCGACCGGGAATCGCTCGCACGCCACGGAATTCAGGTCGACCACGTAGCCGATCTGATCGAGACGGCTTTGAACGGCGTCGAAGTCACAGACGTGATTGAGGACGAGAAGATAACCGCCGTCCTCTTGCGGCTTCCCAAAAAGTATCGCGACAACGCCGATACGATCCGGAACCTTCTGGTTGATACGCCTTCCGGGCACCAGGTTCCGCTTGCAGAGATCGCACATATTGCCAGAAACGAAGGGCCGCAGACGATCTTTCGAGAGAACTTAATGCGTCGTAAAATAATCCTCTGCAACGTAGTTGGGCGCGATCTTGGCGGTTTCGTCGAAGAAGCCAAGGCGGCCATCGCCCGGAAAGTCGACTTACCCAAAGGTTACCACATCACGTTTGGCGGCCAATTCGAGAGCCAGCAGCGTACCGAACGGCAATTGATGTGGATGATGCTCTTTGTAGGGCTGAGCGTGTTAATCGTGCTATTTGCCTCATTAAGGTCATTCCGACAATCGTTGCTGTTGCTGCTGAATATCCCCATGACCCTTTCGGGAGGCATTATCGCTTTATATTTGACCGGGCAAACGCTGAATGTATCGTCGTTGATCGGCTTCATTGCCTTGTTCGGCATCGCCTTGCAGAATGGAGTAATACTCGTCGGAAAAATCAACGACCTGCGAAACAAAGGAGCCGGACTTCACGATGCCGTGATCGAAGGAGCCCTCAACCGCTTCAGGCCTATTTTTATGACCGAATTGATTCTTATCATAGGAGTCTTGCCCCTAGCGATTGGGCAAAGTTCCGGCTCCGAAATACACCGCCCGCTGGCAGTCGTCTATATCGGCGGATTTGTCGTGGCCATCTTCTTCGAGCAGATTCTTCTACCCATCTTGTACGAGATTTTTTCTCGACTCAAGGAGGAGACCGTTATAGGCTGAAAACGTATTTTGAAATGCATGCCACTGCCGGCTTGCCTTCGGGAATTATTTGTTTGACTGTTTAGGATAAAACTCCTCACGGTGCCGCTTGGCCAGTGATTCGAGTTTGGTGGCAATTTTGGGGTATTTTGCTATGACATCCGTTGTTTCGTACGGGTCGTTTTTCATGTCGAAGAGAGTTGTCTTTTTTACTCTCTTGTAAACGTACTTGCCCGGCATGCCGTCTTTGCCGGGCGTTTCCAGTGTGCGATAGGGGTGCGGCAGGTGCAGTTTCCAGCGTCCGTCACCGCTGATGACGCCCTCAAACCGCTTGCCGGTGCTGAAGGGGTAGTATTCGTGCGGATTTTTTGCATCGGGGTTGCCGACGATCAGATCCCAGACATTTCGGCCGTCAATCTTGTTGGCGGGCAGCTTGGCGTCGGCCAGATGCGCCAAGGTGGGAAGAATGTCGATCGAACCGAAAGCACGCGCCGAGGTCGTGCCGGGCTTGATGCGACCGGGGAATTTCATGATGCAGGCGCTTCGTATGCCGCCGTCGAAACTTGTTCCCTTGGCCTCGCGGAATGGCGTTTTGCCGGCGTGGTTTCCATAGGAGATCCAAGGGCCGTTATCGGAAGTCATTATCACCAACGTGTGGTCGGCCACTCCGGCTTCTTCCAAAGCCGCGACGATCTGTCCCACCGACCAGTCGACTTCCATCATTACGTCGCCATAGAGGCCCGCCTTCGATTTGCCCTTGAATTTTTCGCTGCAGAATAGAGGCACATGCGGCATCGAGTGGGGCACGTAGAGAAAGAACGGCTGGTCCTTATGTCGGTGGATGAAATCGACCGCGTGTTCGGTGTACCAGGTTGTGAGCATGGGCTGGTGCGATTTCGTCACCCGATCTATGGTAACTTTGCCGTTGTCCCAGAACCAGAGCGGATACTTGCTCCAATACTTGGGATTGCCGGGGTGAAATTCCCACATGTCGTTCGAGTACATCAAGCCGCAAGATTCGTCAAAACCACGTGCCGGCGGCCGAGTATCGGGCTGGTCGCCGATGTGCCACTTGCCGAACACGGCCGTGGCATATCCTCGCGGTTTGAGTACCTGCCCGATAGTGGCATATTTCGGGTCAAGCCCTCTCTCCCGCGGCGAGTGCGCTCCGAATACCTTGGTTCTGCCCGGATAGCAACCGCTCAACAGCGCCGCCCTGGAAGCCGAACAAATGGCCTGAGGTACATAGAAATTATTGAAACGGCAGCCCGACT
>JAFGTN010000257.1 GCA_016934075.1 Pirellulales bacterium | reverse complement strand
TGTCAGTCAAGACAATGTAAAAGAAACCTTCGCTTCGCAAAGCTTTCTTTTACATGTGCCCTTGACTCGCAATTTTGCAAAAGTCCACTAAGAGGGCAGAGGGCAGGAAAGGTCGAATGTTGAAATCAGAATGAGGAAAGAATTAGGAATGCTGGAATGACGAATGATTAAGGGCCTATGATTAATGTTCAAACATTAGGCTGGGTATGATCTGCGGTTATGGCATTTCGTAGTGTAGTGTGTATTCGTGTAGTTCAGTGCGGCGCCATTTGTTTAGATAGGGCGAGTAGGATTTGAAGTAGATCTTGTCTTCGCGAGGAACGAACTTCATGATGTTGAGCCAGCCGTCGCCGCCCAAGGGTGGATGGGTCAGGCCGTCGGGCTCCCATTGGTAATCCGAGAGTATTTCGATAACGGGCCGCCCGTTGTCGTTGGTACTTATCTGGTGGTTCCATCCGGATATGTGTCCGCTTGTGACCATGAAGATCCGGTCGTTTTTGCTGATCAGGTTTTTCCAGATGCGTTCGCCCTCGGGTTTGCGGCCTTTTAGGGCGAGATAGGAGTGGGTGGCGACGATTATGCGACGCCGGGGATGGGCTTCAAGCACCCGCTGTGCCCAGAGCAGAGTTTTCTCCGACGGATTGTACTCCAAGCTTAGGACCATGAAATCCATTTTGCCGCCGCTAAAGAAGCAATAGTTATTGTTGTTGGCAGTTCCTTGGTGGCCGCCGTAATAGGGCCGGCCCTTGAAACGCTCAGGACCGAAGAACCGGTTGTAGTAGTCTTCGGAGCCCAGGTCATGGTTGCCGGGCAATACACTGAAGGGTACGGCCGGATGGAGGATTTTCTGGGCGCGATCGGCGACTATCCATTCGTCGTGGGCGTTGGGGTTGTTTACTATGTCGCCAAGGTGGATGGCAAAGCGAATGTTGTCGGTTCGGACTCGTTTCTTCAGCCAACTGGTCAGTTTGTAGTACATTTCGGGCGTGCCGCCCGTGTTGGGATCGCAATAGTATTGCGTGTCGGGGATCAAGGCGACTGTGAACTCGCCCGCATCTCTGTCGGCATCGGCGACCGCCGTTTGCGACAGTGCAATTGCGGCAAACGCCACGGCATAGAGTAGGATTCGCATCTTATCTTGTTGCTTATTTGAGGTCGAAGTTCACGGGCTGCAGATTGGCGGGATCGATGGTGATTTTCAGTGGTGTGGTACTTGGATCGGCATAGCGGCCCTGGAGCCGGTCGGTTTCGTTTCCTTCAGATTCGCCGCGCCAGATTGCGGTTACCCGATATTCGCCGGCGGGTATTCCGTCGCCGGGGCCATAAGTCGACAGTTTGAATTTTCCTTCGGCGCGGGTGGTGGCGGCGGGCCGGAGCTTGCGCATTTTTTCGGACGGATTTTCGGGGTGGAAAACCACGAACACGCCTTCGGCCGGCTTGCCGCGGCAGGAAACGGTTCCTTCGACGGTGTTGAGCGGTAAGCGATCGGATCGGCCACAGCCGACGAGAGTTGCCGTCAGTGTAGCTATGACAAAGATGCCGAGACTTGCGGGCAATTTACGTTTCAAGTTACACATATTTTACCGGGCCGGATCGTCGATAACTTCTCCACCCGCCTTTGTATAGTACATGCAGAACGTGGCAACGTCCATTTCGTCGGTGAGAAACTGTACCGAGCCGTCGGCGAAGAGGAAGTTGCAGCCGCCGGGATGGAAGCTGTAGATTTCCTCGTGGTTGTTGCAGTTCCAGAGCCTGCCGCAATAGTCGTTGATACCAAATCCGAAAGCCGGATCAGCCCACTTACTGGCTTTGTTGCCGTTGGTTTTTACGAGTTTTCCACCCTCGTAGTCATCGGGTCGCCCCCCGTCTTCGAAGAGAAGAAAGGTATGCGAAGTCCCGTCGGTGATATCGCGTATTCGCACGGGGCCATAGTCATCATCGAAAACACCACCCCAATTGTTTTGTGGTTTGACGATGCCCGCGGGGATGAGTATGGGATTAATGAGGCCGGCTTCCCACAAGTCGCCACAGGGCGCATAGTCGGCCACGGCCTCGCGGCCGCCTGGTGCGGAAGGGCAGCGCATCATGTGCAAGTCCTTGGTGGTAACAGGCTGATTGGTAGCATCGTTCCAGCGATAGGCCGTGTTGTAGCGATCGAACAGATCGCCCGCTTCCAGGAATGGCAAGAGATAAACGATCATACTGGCGTCGTAATTCTTGTTTGTTGGTTTTTCGGGCGATTTTATCAGTGGCGGGACAAACTGCTGGTGCGCGTCGTGGTTCATATGTTGGGCCAAGCCCAGTTGCCGCAAATTGTTGGTGCATTGTGCGCGGCGGGCGGCCTCGCGGGCGGCTTGCACGGCCGGCAAAAGCAGGGCGATGAGAATGCCAATGATGGCGATTACGACCAATAACTCCACGAGTGTGAAGGCCCTTGACTCGCAATTTTGCAAAAGTCCAGTTTTCATAATTCTTTTCTACTGCAATTGTGGAGGTGAAGGGTGGAGGTCGTAGCGGGTCATCAGGTAACTTTCTATCCGCTGCTGCTCGAGCTCCGACAATACTCGGTCGAAGAGGATGATTTCGGCCAGATCGCCGTGCAGGAAATTCTGCGTGCTATCGGGGTAAATGTGGATGGATTCGGGATTGCCGCCGATGGTGAGCGGATAAGAGTTTTCGATTTTCGAGTCCGGCACCGGCTCGATCTGGCCGAGTTGACGGCCGTTGCAGAACAAGGCAACAGTGTTTTTTCCGGGAATGCGCCGGTCGTGGATAGCACTGAGCACGTTGTGTCTTGTAATCGGGAATTCCCGGATCACTTGAACCGTTCGACCGGCCATGTACCTGAGCCCACAATCGCGTGATGTTGTGAAGCGGAAGCCGGTTTGGTCGCTTGTTTCCAGTGTACCTTGGCTGGAGATGAAGTATTGCGTGTTGTCGGATGCCTTTGCCACGACAAAAATAGTCAGGCTCTCGTCGTAGAAGCACAGTTCCGATCGGTCGGCGAGCCTGAGGTATTGCCGTCCGGAGAATGTCAACGTGGACCGGCCGTTCAGACCACGATCGAGCCAGAGGGGCCGGCTGTTTTGTTTTTCTTGGCGAAAATTCTCGGCCTTTTTATTTGAACCGCCGACGAGGTCGAGGATTTCGGTTACTCGGCCTTGTTTGTCGCGCATGACGGCCGCGTCGGCGCGGAGCCAAATCCGCATACCTTTTATGGTGCGGGGATCGAACGAGCCGTCTTGCGAAGAATTGAAGTTTTTGAGATCGAGTTTTGCCGTGGTTGTGCCCGAGTGCTGTATGGAGCTTATGCGTGCGGCCTGGCCGTCTTTGAAGCGACTGCGAACCGTCTCGTAATTCACGTTCTTGGGCATGGCGATGTCCACGGCCCCTTTTGTGACTTTTACATCCGCGGTGAATGCGTCGCCGGTTGTATCCTTGTGAAGCGCGACGTCGAACTCGGTGCCCTGGTCGATGATTTGACCGGCGGGCGTGTCGATAACGAAACCGATCGCCTCGGGAGGAACACTTGCACTCAGATCGCCCTCTTCCAACAGACCGCGATTGGCGCCGGAAACAACATAGGCAGCCGGACCTACTAATCGGACCTTGGCGCCCGAGTCATGGGTGACCTCTATGGTTCCGCTGTCGAAAGACAAGCGATCGCCGGGCTTCAACTTCGAGCCGACGTCGTTACCGACGTTGCCGGTGGGGCGCCAACAGCAATCGGTCGCGGTCGTAAGTTGCGCCACGTGTTCGTTCCGATTGTTTGCAACCGCGAACGATGCTTGGGATTTGTCATCCACCGACGTGTAAGTCCACCATAGAGTCGTGGCTGCCAGCAGGCCGGCGGCGAGGGTTATTGCGCCCAGGCCAAGCCATCCGAAAACCATGCCGCTCGAGCCCGCGGGCGCGGACGGTGTTTGTTGTTTGAGCGGATCGTCCGCCGTGTTGTCCGGAGCATTGCCAAAAATGGGTGCTCCGGGCATCCGGTTTTGGTGCATGTGGTGCAGTTCGCCGTGTAGCTCCACGTACTCCATGTACAGCCGGGCCGCTTCGGCATCTTCGCAGACCAGGCGATCGAGGCGAGCGGCTTGTTCTTCGTCGAGGGTGCCTTCGAAAAAGGCCTCGGCCAATACTATGATTTCTTTGCGATGTGAGTTAGATGAATTCATGGCTGGTCCTCCCGGGCAATCGTGCGGCGAACGCATTCCAGCAGACTGGCTCGGATACGCCGCAATGCCTTATAAACCGTATTGGCCGGGCGATTCAAGGTTTTGGCGACATCCTTGGCCGTAAGTCCTTCGTTGCCGTAGCGATGGGTCAACAACTCTCGGTCGCTTTGGCTCAATTTCAGCACGCAACTCGCAAGTGCTTTGCCGCGGCGGTCTCGATGTTCTTCCGAGGCCATGCTTGCTTCGGCAATTGCATCCAGGAACCGGCTGCTGAAGATGGGTAACCGCTTCGAAGCTTCCTTGCGGCTACGCAAGCCCATATTGCAAGCGATTTTGCGGGCCCAGGCGGCGAAGTTGGTGCCTTCTTGGAACTCGGGAAATTTTTGCCACATGACGATGCTTGCTTCCTGCAAGGCATCTTCGGCGGCCGTGAAGTCGCCGGTCAAGGCGAGCAGGTATGTGAAAAGGCCCCTTTTGTGAGCATTAAACAAAGACGTGAAACGCGTCTTGCGTTCTTCTTGATACACGAGGTGTTTTATCCTGTTTGTGGGCTGGGTATCTACCATTCCACTCCCATCCTCTTTAAACGCAGTAATCGACTAACCTATTCTTGCCGCGACAAGGCTCTCGTAGATATGATCATCGATTGTTGCCCGAATTGGTATCGAAAAATGTCAATTTTATGTAAAAGTCCAGTGATAGCATCAGATCCAGCAAGTCTGGACGGGAGCAAGAGATAACATATATAATAGTTACAGATTCCATGAATTTTCTTGACAAGTAATGCCAGGTAATCCACGAGCCAAATCATGCAAAAACACACATCCCACTCGAAACGACGCGGTTTAATTCCGGGAGCGTCACCGGTTATGAGCACTATTATCAGGGGCTTCTTCGCTCTGTTGCTGTCGGCTTTTGTTCTTTCTTCTTTATTGTTTTGCGAGGTTGCCGCGGACGATCTGCCCGAGGTACCTGCCGGGGCATTCAATTTTGTGGCTATGCCCGACACACAGCAGTATTCCGAATCGAAGCCGGAAGTTTTTCACGCCCTAACCCAGTGGATCGTCGATAATCTGGAATCGCAACAGATCAAGTTTGTGAGCCATGTGGGCGACATTGTGGACGACTTGGAGGTTGCTCAATGGGAGGTTGCCCGCGCGGCCATGGACCGTTTGCATGGCAAGGTTCCTTACGGAATCTCGGTGGGCAACCACGACATGACGGCTACCGACACGTCGATGTTCCAGCAGTATTTTCCGGCATCCCGTTTCGAGGGCTTTGATTGGTACGGCGGCAACCACGAGAATAACACTTGCAGCTCCCAGCTTTTTTCGGCAGCCGGGAAAGACTACCTGGTCGTGCATCTGCCCTGCAACGCGCCCGACACCGCGCTGGCCTGGGCGGACGGCGTCTTGAATCGCTACCCAGAACGAAAAGCGATCGTGTCGACGCACATGTACTTGGGACCCATCAAAAAACCTTCGAACAGCAGAGAGTTCTATACCTTGCCGCGGGGGCGGATGCAATGGAAAAAGCGTTTCGGCGAAGCAGGCAACACACCGCAGCAAATGTGGGAAAAGTGTTTCCGCAATCATAAGAACCTGGTTTTGATCCTCTGTGGCGATCAAAGCCGGACGCAGGCCTTGCACCAAACGGTCCGCGGTCGCCATGGAAACACGGTGCACGAGGCGTTGAGCGACTACCGCGATGGTTATCTGCGGTTGTATACGTTCATGCCCGACAATAAGACAATTCGGGTAACGACCTATAGTCCTTATTTGGATAAGATCTGCAGGGGCACAAAAATTGCTCCGGATGCGGGCGAGCATGTTTTTACTTTACGCCCGTTGCCCAAGGAGACTCCCGCCGCGGTTGGTGCCGGTGTAAGCATGGCTCATGAATAAGTCCGGTCGACCGGAGCGGCTCTTAGGACGTGTTTTGAAATGGGTGCCACTGCTGGCTTGTCCAGCAGTGTAGAGTGTATGAATCGCGAAAAACACTGCTGGACAAGCCAGCAGTGGCACCCCAAAACGGCTCACACCAATTTCCAAACACGTTTTTAGATCGATAGGTGATCTACGTTTCGAATACATCCAGCGGCGCGAAGCCATCTCCCAGCACGGGGCGGCTGTCGAATCCCAGCCAGTTATCCAATACCGTGGCGTAGACACGCCGGAAATCGGTGTGGTGTTTTGGGCCGCCGTTCTCCAACTCGGTCAGACTTGGGTGTTCGCCGACCAGGCCGCCTTTGAGCTTTCCGCCGGCAAGGAACATGGGCGCGGCCGAGCCGTGGCCCGTGCCTTTGCGGCCGTTTTCTTTCAGCGTGCGGCCGAATTCGGAAAAGGTCATCAGCACGACTCGATCGAGCAGCTTTTGCCGCTTCAGATCATCGACGAAGGCGGCTACCGATTCGGATAGTTGCCGCAAGAGGGCCGCGTGGTTGTCGCGTTGATTGGCATGGTTGTCGAATCCGCCAATGCCTCCTCCGCCGAAGCCGGTGAAGAAAACTTTGATGCCCGTCTCGGCGCGGATCAATTGCGAAATGGTGTGGAGTTTCCCGGCGAGGAGAGATTGCGGATAGTGACCTTCCATGGCCGGGATTTTTTGAATTACCTCATCGATCCGGCGGCTTGTGGAGTAGGCGGATAGTTGGTTTTTCCGCACGATGTCCAATAACGGATTGTCTGATTCGGTGCGGGGCGGTTCGGCCGATTCGACCAGACGGCGGTGATGGTCCGACAGGCTTTCGGTGTTTCCGGCCGATCGCAGTACAAAGTCACGCGACGAGTTGATCGAGGGGACGATGGTCCTTTCCGCGTTCAGGCAGAAAGGACGATTGATTTGTCCGACGACAACGGCCGGCGCGAAGTCCGAATCTAGTTGCTCGCGGCTATCTATGACGCGGCCGACCCAACCGGTTTGGCGGTTGGTCTGGTGGGGCTGGGCCGAATGCCAATCCATCACGGCCCCATCGTGGCCACCGTTGGGCTTGGGGTAGCCCACGCCTTGCAACACGCTGAGGTGTCCTTCGTCGAAGATTCGGCGAAAACCTTTCAGGGCGGGATGGAATCCCAACTGGTCGTTGATCTTGAGTACTTCTTTACGTGTAAGGCGCAAAGTCGTGCGGCTTCGTCCATATATGTCATCTTCGAATGGGATGATGGAATTGAGCCCATCATTTCCGCCGGCAAGCTCGACGATGACCAGGACCTTATCGCCGCTGTCTCGCCGGGCGCCGACCGCCGCCGTAAGGCTGCTGGGGCACGTAGCCAGCGATGCGAGGGCCGCGGTGCCCACGGAAGTTTTCAAGAACTCGCGTCTTGTAGGGGACATGATTAATTTTCCCTTAGAGCTGGACTTTTGTAAAATTGCGAGTCAAGGGCACATGTAAAAGAAAGCTTTGCGAAGCGAAGATTTCTTTTACATTGTCTTGACTACACTAATTCCTTGACAGATAACCATTTAACATTTCTATGACGTTTAGATATAAATTGCCGGCTGCGCCGCCAGTTTATATCTAAGTGCCCTTGACTCGCAATTTCACAAAACTCCAGATAAAAAATCTCAGGCCAACTGAAACTCCGGCAGCGAGACTATTATATGGGCCGTTCGCCGCAGTTCTTGTGATGGTTCGCTTCGTTTGTGTTTCAACACGGCTTCCCGTACCGTGGTTTCAACGTCACCTTGCAGGAACAGGTCGAGCAGGAACCGCTCGGCCGCTTCGCCTGTTTGGTGGCCATGTTTTTGGGCAACAGCCATGGGGTCCAGTTTTCCCTCGTAAGGTTTCTTAGGAGAGAGCAATGCGAAGGCAAGGTTTGCGCGTGCCAGCGACGTGGCGGGATTGATCCAATGTCGGCCGCCGGGCCAACCGGCGGAGGTGGGCGGTTCGTACAGGTTCTGTCCCAGGTCGGCAAGGTCCCGCCCCAGGCGCACGGCGGGAACGGTGGCTTCCAGTCCCTTGACGATTCCCAGGGTGAATTCCACGGGACTTTTTATCCGGCGGCGATAGGCGACCGGCGAGAAAAATAAGTTCGAGCGGAGCATCAGCCCGACCAGGGCGGCGATATCGTATTCGGCGGCGAACGACTGGGCCAAGGGTTCGACGATTGCGTCGCTCGGCTCGTCGGTTTCGGAGATCAGCAGGCGATACAACTTGCGTACAAGCAGTCGCGGCGTGGCCGGTTGTTTAAGCAGCAGCCGAACCACGTCGGTGTCGTTGAAGTTGCCCCGCTCGCCGAGGATCTGTTTCGCGTCCGAGTCGTATTCGCGGGGAATGAATCGAACCTGGCCCTTGAGCACGAACCAGCCGGTAAATGCGCGGGCGGCTTCTTGGATATCTTTTTCGCTGAAGTTTCCGTTGCCCAGACAAGTTCCGGCCATGAGCTCGCGCGGTGCATGTTCGCAGGGTTTCGATTTCCGGTTTGCCCCGGCGTCGCGGTCCAGCAAGACGGCCGGATCGTGCGACAGGGCCGTCAACATCGAGTCGAACCGTCCCAGAGCTTCACCGCGCAGTTGTTGCACGTAGCGAGACATCAACCTGGTGTTCTTTACTTTGGCGCCGCTCAGTGCGAAATGGCCGTGCCAGAAAAGGGTCATCTTTTCCAGCAGTGGGTGCGGCGACTGCATCATCCGCATCAGCCACCACGGCCGCAGTGCATCGGTCGAATTGGAAGCGGCCGAAGAGGTTTCATAGCGGTCGAATTGTTGATTGAAAGCTGCTACATCGGCTTGGGGCGCGAGCAAGCGTTCTATGGTCCTCCGCGGTCCTTCGTCGAGGGTTCGTTGCAATTGGTTCCAGTCTGCGCCAAAAGCGGCCCGTCGATAGAGGTGTCCAGCGCGGGCCAGGTTCCAGGGCCGCCGTGTGTCGGGCTGATATGGCGACCAGGCCCACTGGGGGTCGATGGTTTTCATGTCCGGCGGAGGTTTGGTTTCGTTTTGTGCAAACATGGGAAAAATATCTCAGTTAGAGCGGTCATTTCTAATTCAGAGTCCACTGTAAGGTGGCATAGTTGAGCGAGTGGCGGTTTTCCAGGCTCAGGTTCATGCGGCCGAGGTTTTGGATAATCGTTAGCAGCAGGTCGATTTCGAATGTCGCCTTTTGCGGCGTGTTGCCTTTTTCGACGATGTTATTGCGAATCAGAATGTCGCGGTTGGCCGCGAGTATCGACGCCAGCGCGGTAGTATCGAGTTCCACCACGCTGTTCGTCGACGGCAAGGCCTTGGGTGGAAGGTTGCGCTGTTTTTTCAACGAGTCGATCAGGTCCTCGGCCAACTCATCTGTCGAGCTGAGGATGAGGGAATTGCCGATGGTGGCCAGGGACGGCCGGAAGTTATGATAGATTTGCATTTCGGCGTCTTTTTCGCCCGGCAGGAAGTAGGCCATCGTATAAGTCGTGCCGTTATGGGTGGGTTGACGGATGATCATGCCGGCCTGTGCCTGCTGTCCGCGAGTGAAATTGATCAGCCCTATCGCCTTTTGCCACGCCTCTTCGGCCACCAGTGCGAATTTCTCGGGATTACGTAGTTGGAAGACGGCCGCGAAGGCGGGCAATTTGGTTGGCGGAGTGCCGTGGGCGAAGGTTTGTTCGGCAACTACAATCCGGACCTGTGGATGGGTTTCGGCCAGCACGTCTTCCGTGAGATCGCGACCGCTGAAAAATATGCCCATCATGTTTTCGAAGAAGATCAACGCCGAAGTTCGCTCGGGGAAGAAGTCGTCTTTGGCGGCGTAGAAGGCACGCAGATCGCGCCAAATGCTCATTGCGGCGATACGGCGAGGCACGACCAGGTTCGGCAAGGCGCCTTTGTCCAGCATATCGGGGAAGGCGAAGGAGGCTGCCCCATTGGGATCGTCCGTCTTGCCGTCGACGGTTGCATGCAAGGAAAGCGTGTTGCCCTTGATACCGAGCCCCAAGGCCAGCCAATTCGAATCTTGCAACGCCTCGGTTACACCGCCGAATAGCAGCGTGGCCAGCGGATTCTGGTTGTTGGCCAACACCTTGGTTATGGGCGGGACATGTTTGAGCACCCCCATATTCACGAATGCGGATGCGATTGTGCCCGTGCTCGAAGCCTTTTTTGCGGCCTGATAGGCGGGCAGCGCGTAGAGGCTCTTGGCGCCTCCATCGGCTCTCAGGTCGAGCATGTTTATCAGTCCCTTGGACTTGTTGGCGAAGATCAACCGGTTGCCGATCAGGGCGTGGGTTTCCTTGCCGTTGAAGGTCCATCCGGTAACGTCCCGGTAGACGGCCGAGCGAACACGATTGGGTTGTCCCTTTTTCTTGGCGTCGTCTTTTGCGATGTTGAGGAACATCTTATGCAATCGTGCGAGCATTTTGCCGTCTTGGGCATCGATGATTATCAAGGATATATCATCGGGGCACGCCGCCAGCGTGATGCCGCCGCCGGTCGATTTTTTTAACGCCGTGGGCCAGTCGGTACCGAGCGAGGCTTCGAGGAATTTGAACAAGCCGAAGAGTTGCTGCACGTCCGGTTTTGAAGTGATTTGCTTATAGGCCGGTACGGATTTTACTTTTGCGATAATTTGCGGATTGAATGCCAGATCGATCAGCGCCTTGGGATTGGAGATATCGATGGCGATAAGCGCGTTTTGAGGAATCCACCGAGCGGCCGGAGGAACCGGTGCGGCGCTTTGGGCGGTTTGCCACGTTGACAGTGAGAGGATTACGCAGAGGATGGCTATGGGAACGCGGGACATGGGAGTTCTCCTCGAGTTGTTTCTGGTTACAAGTCACGCGAACAAAAACTTAACAATGCCAGGGCGACGGCCGCCAGGGTGGGAATACCGTATCCCAACAATACCCGGCCCAGCGAGAAATCATCGTAATTATTCTGCTCGAAGAAACCATCCTTGCTCGGTGGAGGTGGAGCCGGTTCGCCACTGAGGAAGTTCATTACATATGCCGCCTGGCGGGCAACCATTTCCGCGTCGTGGTCGCCGAGAGGATTTTGCGACTCGACTTCCGTCTCGTTCCAGGGCTGTCGCAGAAGAGTGGGGATGGCCTGATTGAGGCTGATGGGCGAAAACTCTTCCAGCGAGAACGTATGGAGAATCATATTGATGGGAAACCAGACGAAGATCAGCACGACCACCGCCAGCAGCGGCCGGCGCAGCAAGGTTCCCAACAGAAATCCCAGCGACACCAGCAGCGTCAGCACCAGGCTCACTACGATCAAGGATCCAAGGATGCCGTAGAGCGTAACGGTCTCTTCGGCGACCGGTCGATTTGCAAAGACCACCAGAACTATGGCCGGTACGATGACGAGCAGAAAAATACCCACGACGGTAAACACCCGTGCCGCCCACGCGGCAATCAAGTATTCGTAGCGGGTCACGGGCCGGCTGAGAAAACCATCGGCCAGCGCATCGGCTTGAGCTCCCGAGACGGGAGCGACACCCAACACGACGGCCACAAGAAACCAGGGAAACACCAGGTAAGGGAACAGCATCGAGGCGATCAGGGTTGCCGTTTGAAATTGTCCCCAGTTCGCGGTGAGCAAGAAAAGCGTCAAGATTGCTGTTGCCGCAAGCCAAAGTCTTACCAGCCAGCTTCCCGAAAGGGTTCGCAAGTCATGGCGAAACAGGGCCGTCGTCGGCATCAGCCGCGTCTTGAGTGTTGAAGTCGAAGCGGTTGAATCCATGCGCTTTGTCCTCTTGGAGCAACTGTAAATAGGCGTTTTCGGTCTCGTTCTGCCCGGAGTATATCGTCTGCAGCGCGAGGCCGTGCGAGTCGACCAGCTTGAGCGCAGCGGCCAGCACGGCGGCCCGGCCGCGGGCAGCCGATGTCCGCACGAGAAGCGTGTTGCCGTTGCGGGTGCAGGCATCGACGCCGTCGAGTTCAGCGATCTGACCGGTCAGACGCTGCAACACGTCGTCGTCACCGTCCAACTCCAAACTGATACCGTCACATTGCAGACGCTGTTTCATCTTGCGCATCTTGCCGCTGAATATCATTCGGCCTTCGTGCATCACGCCCACGTGGTCGCAGATCTGATCGATATCGCCGAGGATGTGGGTGGCTACGACGACGGTGCGGTTCTTGCCCATCTCGCGTATCAAATCGAGCGTGAATCGCCGCGCGGAAGGATCCAAGCCGGCGGTCGGTTCGTCCCAGAGCAGCAACGGCGGATCGGCGATCAGCGAGGCGGCTATTCCCAAGCGGGTGTTCATGCCGGTGGAGAATGTTTTGATGCGTTGATCCGTAGCCCCCAACAATCCCACCGCGCGGAGCAGCGAGGTCAGGCGAGGTTTGCGGATTTCGGGCGGCAGGCGGCAGAGTTGTCCGAGCAGGTCGAGATATTCGACTGGTCGAAGGTTGCCCGGCAGTTTGGGGTTGGTCGGCAGATAGCCGATCGAGCGTCGCACTTCGACAGCATTGGGACCGCATGAACGGCCGAAGATTTCCGCGCTGCCGGCCGTTGCTCGCTGTAATCCCAACAGGAGCCGCAAGGTTGTCGTCTTGCCTGCTCCGTTTGGTCCCAAGAGGCCATAAATCGAGCCCCGCGGTACCTGAAGGGTCATGTCGTTGACCGCGATCACCCGCCCGGCGTATACCTTGGTCAAATGCTCGGTTCGAACCGCCGTTTCCACGTTTGATCCCCCGTCTGCTTTTCGGGCACGATGCTTGGTATATAACCCATTCTAGTACTATTACGCCTATTCTCTAATCATATTCGTTCGCGTCAACGAGATCTTGGGAATTTCGGGAAAAAGAATTATGACAAGGCTTTTGCCAAGTGGTAGCCGGATTAGCAAGAATTCGGATGTTGACCGTTTTCATGGAAATAAGGTCTGAATTCTTGCTAATTCAGCTACACAATTGAGAAAAATGAAAAACCTATTGTTGCAGCGAATATAGCAACACATTAAGCCCAATGCGTGCGGCATCTTTGCGGATGTAGCCGTGGCATTCGAGCGAGTTGTGTTTTTCCAGGGCGCAACTCAGATCGTAGGGCGAGAAGATCACGCCCCAGCGGTCGCCGAACTTTATGCCTTCTAGAGTGGGGGGGACTTTGCGGAGGGCGGCTTCCATGGGGCCGCTGCCGGTCGAGGTTTGGGGGTCGCGGCGGGTTACGGTGGCCAGGTTGAAACCGCCGTAGGCCGTGGTCAGCAGCGGATCGGTGGCCGGTATGCGTTCCAGGCGGTGGTT
>JAFGTN010000256.1 GCA_016934075.1 Pirellulales bacterium | reverse complement strand
GGCTCTTCAGAAGAATCTGTGGGTAATTTGAAAGCTTAGTGGCATTTTTGAGACAGGTTTTTTAAGGAATGGGAGGACAAGAATAATCGTATTGTTTGGGAAACGCCGTGAAAACAATCGATTATCGCCTTTTTCGATCCGTCGTGAGTGAAGCGAATCGGAGGAATCCACGATTAGGGATGCTCCGCGGCCGATATGAAATTTGACTACCACATTTCCAACCTCCGACACGTCAAAAAACATCCTGACCAAAACGTTTAACCCCTGTTTTCCGGCGGTAAACCCATTATTCTTGTCCTCCCATTCCTAAAAAACCTAAGCCGAAATCACCGTAAAGTATTCAACTTACCCACAGATTATCCGGAAGAGGCAGATATCTAAACGCCGCAGAGATGTTAACTTGTTATCTGTCAATGAATTAGTGTCTGTCAAGACAATGTAAAAGAAACCTTCGCTTCGCAAAGTTTTCTTTCACATGTGCCCTTGACTCGCAATTTTGCAAAAGTCCACCTTCAATCTATTTTCGTGTTGGAGGATTAAACGCGAAGCGAATGCGGCCTATGTTGACGCCGTAACGTGGCATGGTTTCTGTTATCCAACCCTTGCGGGTATCGCCGATACCGGCCACGGAGAAGAAACAATCTCGCAACAGCCGACCTTTGTCGTCAACACCAGCGTCCAGATCACAAAAGCCGGGTATCCAGTATGGCGAAAATGGTCTCTCAGAAGGATTATTCCGTAGCGTTGCCTTATGCGTGTGCCATGCCAGACGCCAAGGGCCCCAGGGATTGCGGGCCACGTGTATATACATTGCGGAAGGTCCCGCGTCGGGCCAGACGAAACCCGTGCCTATGAGCACGAAGCGGTCGACGCTCTTAAGGTAGATGCACGAAGAGTACCAGGACTGACCCGATGTGGACCAACCGATGGGATAAGGCACATCCATGGGAACGGGCTGCCGACCGGCTAAATCGGACCAGGCAGGCGTGCCGTCGGCGCCGACGCCCGCGTAAAACTGCCAGTTGTTGGGATCAAAAACATGGGAAACCGCCAAATCTTTACCCTCTCCTACCTTGCAACGCGCCAAAATCAACTCACGTTGATAGGGTGGATGGTTTTCGCCGCGGTCGTTGATGTGCCCGTTTGGCATGAAGGCAAATACATAGCCGCGAATCCCTCGTTCTCGGCTGAATGTGCGGTTCCACTGATATCCCGGCCCCATCTGGATGGGATTGACCATTGTAAACACTCCACGCTCGGTGTGTGCAAAGGTCGTATCCTCGAGCGGCACCCCACGGTCGGCTTTCCAATCTTTTGCGGCCAGTGTCTTACCCGAGCGGAAACGCCAGGTCGCGCCTCCGTCTTCTGTAATCACCCAGGCGCAGCCGCCCCATTCCTTGCCGCCCTTTCCTGGGTAGTTGCGCAGAGCCAGCGGCAAGATCACGTGCCGATCGCCCAGGGCAAGGATGCCGAAGCAATACGCGCCCAGTCGGTCGAACTCGGACGGCGCTTTCCCGTAGCCATACTCATCCGTAATCCACCTCGGATTCTTCAGGTCGTCCAGGTTCATTCCGCGAATCCGAAAGACCTTATGGTTGAATGTCATTCCATGTTTCTGACGTGTCACGGCATGGCGGTCAATGGTATCGCCGATGTCGATATACGGCCCGCGACCGTCATTAACGACGGTCAAGTGGTCGCCGCCGGCCAACTGCGTCCAGGGAAACTGATCTCCATGACCAAGTGTGACCCGCGGCCATGTCACTGTCACTTCAACATCGGCTGCGTTCAGACAGTTTCCCATGCCCAAAGAAACAACCGCAAAAAAGCACATTCTCACTGCAAACATCTTGATCTCCGCTGCCGGGTGGGGATGGTAAATTTCCTTTTATCCTAATCGCATATATTAACTGCTCGTAGTTGTGGTAGCGGGGTAAGTCCTGCCTTCTTGTTCTTTGCGTCTTCGCGTCTCTGCGTGAGAATTATTAGGTAGGTTTATGATCTCACGCAAAGACGCGAAGACGCAAAGGGATGAGCGATATGGCATGGCTAGCGAAAGAATGGAATCCTATTTTCAGTTTGCACTATTAAGAATTTCTTAATAGTTGACTCGCGAACTAGTTCTTCGGCTTCGGTCCCGATAGTGTTGATTATATTTTAGACTATCAGAAAACCGGTTTTGCCTACTTTTGACGAGGCAGCTTGCGGCACCATGCATGACAGGGGTAAAATGGACTGTCTGGAGTGCTTGGGCCACCTTGTGCCAAGTCATTCTAACATATTGAAACGAGATTGCCATTAGCTCGGATTATTCACGAACCATGGATTGTGCATTTCATACTAACCCGAAGCGCAAGCGAGGAGAGGTAGGGAAGCAACACACCGTCCTTCCCTCGCTTGCGCTTCGCGCTTAGTATGGTTAATAAATAATCCGGATTAGCGACTTGGCTTCACCCCATAAAGCGGCGATACTTGTAGCGATCAGCCCTGCGGAACGACTATAGATATATCTGCATATAAAAAGCTTTTTCCTCCCTTTAAAGGTACGCGAGATATGGACGATTTTGGAAAGTTGGCAATGTTCAGGACCATGGAGAAGCGACTCATGATTTCAGCATCATCTAATGCCCTCCGAGGGATTCCCGCTCGATGGGGGATTCGCCGGATTATTTGTCTGGTTGCGTTGCTTAATGTGCTCATCCCGGCTCTCTCGTGCGTTTTTGATGTTTCGGAGTTTGTTTCTCGCGCATGCGCCGCCGAAAAGAATGCCGCTGGGGCTGAGAAAAAAGACACCGCGCTGAAGTTGCCCAAACGTCGTTGGGAGGTGTATCTGTTGCCGCATTCGCACGTCGATATCGGCTATACGGCTTTACAGACTGAGATCGAGCCCAAGCATTGGGAATATTTCGAGCAGGCCATCGAGCTGTCGAAGAAGACGGCCCATTTGCCGCCCGGCTCGCGGTTCAAGTGGAATGTGGAAGTGCTGTGGGCCGTTGACGGTTATCTCAAGCAGGCCACGCCCGAGAAAAAACGCGAGTTCATCGATGCCGTCCGGCGCGGCTGGATTGGACTGGATGGATTGTATTGCCACGAATTGGGAGGCCTTTGTCGCGATGAAGAGCTTGTGCGACTGACTGATTTCGCCCGGCGGCTACGGCAAGAGTACGGCGTCGAGATCGACGCCGCCATGACCACCGATATTGCCGGCTACACCTGGGGCATCGTGCCCGTGCTGGCCAAGAGCGGGATCAAGTATCTTTCCCTTGGTCCGAACGACTCGCATCGCATCGGCTACACGCGCCTGGCTTGGGACAACCGCCCGTTCTACTGGCAGTCGCCCTGCGGGACGTGTCGCGTGCTTTGCTGGCAGAACGGCAACAGCTACCATCCGCCGTTCAATAACGCGAATGAATTCGTCGAATATCTGCGAAAATTCGAGCATGAGCATCCCGAGTATCCTTATGATATGCTCTATTTTCGCCAATGCCGGGGCGATAACCGCCCGCCCGACGAAGAATTCTGCGATTGGGTTTCGAAGTGGAACAGCAGCCACGAATATCCCAAGTTGATTATTGCGACCACGAGCGAACTGTTCAGAAGCTTCGAAGAGCGTTACGGCAAAAAGATTCCCACCGCCGCCGGCGATTTTACACCCTATTGGGAAGACGGCGCCGCCACGTCGGCCTTCGAGACAGCCGTTAATCGGACCGCCGCCGAGCGATTGGCACAGGCCGAAATCCTTTGGAGCACATTGCGCCCCGGTGAGTGTCCGGTCGACCGCTTCAGCAAGGCATGGCGCAACGTGTTGCTCTATGACGAACACACCTGGGGCGCGCAAAGCTATATCGACCGAGGCCAATACCCGCCGGGCAGCAAGGGATATAAAGAACAATGGGCCATCAAAAGAGGCTTTGCCGTCGATGCGGATAAGCAGTCGCGAAGTCTGGTGGATGATGCGTTCGAATCCAGAAAGCCGAAGTCTAAAACCGTCTCGGCCATGGACGTGTTCAATACGTGTTCCTGGCCGCGAACCGACCTGGTTGTGGTGCCCAAAGATACGGCCTTGACGGGTGATGTGGTTCGAGACGCCCAAGGTCGCCCGGTGTCTTCGCAGCGTCTGGCCGACGGCGGTCTGGCTTTTGTTGCCCGTGATGTGCCGCCGCTGGCCGCGGCGAGGTATACTTTCCATGCCGGGAGGGCAGGGGGGGTGGGCAAGTCGACTGCCTCGGGCAAGACACTCGATAACGGCCTCTTGCGGGTAGCCATCAACGAAAAGACCGGCGCGATTGCAGCGATCAAATCGGGCCGCTTGGGTTTCGACCTTGTCGACAGCAAAAGCGGAATGGGACTGAACGAGTATTATTATGTGCCCGGTTGTGATGCCAGAGACGTCCTTAGCAATGGTCCGTCAACGGTCAAGGTCGAAGACACCGGTCCGCTGGTCGCCACGCTGTTGATCGAAAGCAACGCGCCAGGTTGCAACAAGCTCGCTCGTCGCGTGCGGCTTATCGACGGTATCGAGCGGGTGGATATCACCAACATTATTGACAAGAAGGAAATCCCGCTTGCGGATCTTCTCAAGAAAAATCCGACCAAGGAAGGATTTTACATCGGCTTCGCTTTCAACGTACCCGACCCCCAAACCCGTATCGATACGCCATGGGCGGTGGTCCGGCCCGAAGTGGACCAACTGCCGGGCTCGTGCAAGAACTGGTTTTCCGTGCAGAGTTTTGTCGACATTTCCGGCGGGGGCCGCGGCGCCACGCTGGCAACCATCGACACTCCCATCGTCGAGGTGGGAGCTATTGCCCCGCAACCCAAAACCACGAAGTCGCTAGAGGGTTGGCTGAAATCTATTTTGTCCTCGTCGACAGTTTTTTCCTACGTGATGAACAACTACTGGACGACAAACTACCAGCACGACCAGCCGGGCGTGAAAACGTTCCGCTATTCGATAGCTCCGCACTCCGGTTACGACGCCGTTCGAACCGCCCGTTTCGGCAACGAGCGAAGCCGCCCGCTCTTGGCCGTAGCAGTCGATCCCTCGATGCCACCAGTGCGAGCACTGTTTGCGATCGATTCCGACGCGGTCCTGGTAACGACCATCAAACCCAGCATGGACGGCAAGGC
>JAFGTN010000255.1 GCA_016934075.1 Pirellulales bacterium | reverse complement strand
TTGGGCTCTAGGTAAAATCGGCCGGCCGGCCGTCGCGGCGATACCCGTGCTGGAGAAACTTGCCAAAACAAGCAATAACGCCAAGCTATCGCGCCTGGTGTCCGCGGCAATCGAGCAAATATCCCCGTGATGTTCTTGTTTTTTCACGCCCATATATAGCGTTGAGCATTCATCTTTCCTTTGATATCCCTGTCCAATTGCTCTAGCTGTACATCCGTGTGTTGGCTATCCTACGCGCCTGGTTGCTTGAACCGAACCGCGCATGATGTACGGACCGGCATGACGCCGGTAATGCCAGTTTGAGCCAATTGAACCGCTATGCATGGAGGCACGCAAAATGCGATGGACCGCAAAGGCGTTACATATTTTAATCATTGGAACCCTGGGGCTGTTTATCATCGGCTGTGGTGATGCCAAGTCGCTGCTCGAGAAGGAACTTGCCCGACAGGCGACTCAAGCGAAAAAAGAACAGTCGAAAAATTCTTCGGCAAGTTTGTCGATCAATCCCAGTCGAGGCGGTGTCACGCCGTCGGCTCCGGTCGTGGCGGGAGACACGATCCGCATCGCAACTTTCAACATTCAGGTATTCGGAATATCGAAGTCAAAGAAGCCGCAGGTTATGGACACGCTGGCGAAAGTTGTGCGGCGTTTCGATTTGGTGGCAGTACAAGAAGTACGAACCACTGACCACACGCTGGTGCCACAGTTCGTAGATCTGATCAATGCCGAAGGCGGTGCATACCGTCACGTGATCGGCCCAAGACTGGGACGGACCGCGAGCAAGGAGCAGTATGCCTACATCTTCGATTCGCGTCGTATCGCCGTCGACACTGCTTCGCTTTACACTGTGCCCGACCCGGATGATTACCTGCACCGCGAGCCGTTCGTGGGACGCTTCAGCGTTCGATGCTCGCCGGATAAAAATCCCTTTACGTTCAACTTGATCAATATCCATACCGATCCCGACGAGACGGGCACCGAACTAAATGCTTTGGACGACATATTCGTTTCGGTGCAAAATAACGCCTCGCGCGAGGACGACGTGATACTTTTGGGCGATCTGAACGTCGATTACCGTCATCTGGGCGAACTGGGCCGTCTGCCCGACATGGCCTGGGTCGTTACAGGACAGAATACCAATACGCGGCTGACGAAGTCGTATGATAACATCCTCTTCAACCGACGCTCCACGAGCGAATTCACGGGACGCTGGGGGATCTTGAACTTGATGGACGAGTTCGGACTGAGCAAGTCCGATGCACTCAGGGTATCGGACCACATGCCGGTTTGGGCCGAATTCAGCGCATTTGAAGCGCCCGCCGGTCAGAGAGTCGCCGTAAGGCCGGGCTCGACGGAGCGGTAGGGGCAAGGTCCAATGATCAATGTACAATGATCAAGGCTCAATGCTCAATGATCAATGGGTCCGTATGAGGCTGTTTATCAATCGAGGGAAACACTATGAACATCAAGAATCTATCGACCGCTTTTACCACTGACAAGGTTGAAGAGGCGCGGGATTTCTATGTCAAATATCTGGGCGCCAAGGTCACATTCGATTGCGGCTGGTATGTCAATCTTCAGTTCGACCAACCGATGTGCACGCTACAATTCATGTCGCCGCAGAAAGACCACCACAAGCTCAGCGATCCGTCGGGCTTGATGCATAACTTCTGCGTGAAAGACGTCGACGCGGAACACGAACGGTTAACCGCCGAGGGCCTGACGCCGGTGTTGCCGTTGGAAGACCATCCCTGGGGCGATCGCTCGTTTGCCATTGTTGATCCGTTGGGCATTATGTTGTATCTCTACTCAGAGCGGGAACCGAGCGAGGAGTTCAAGCAGTATTATAAGTAGGGATTTCAGACGCGAGTCAATAAAACGAAGCGGGGCTAATTATGATGCTTGGCCCAGCTTCGATACCAGGGTGGGCTGAGGAATTTGCGGGCAAAAATATGTCTTTGGGGGCCCAGGCCCCAGATGCCGCGATGAATTTTTTCGCGAGTTTGCCAATACTGTTCGGCCAACTCCAGTCGCTCGGGTGTCCATTTGTCGCCGCTACCGATCTTGCGGTTGATGTCGAATAGCTCGGTCTTCAACACCCATTCACGCACGCGAGGCGAATCGCGGTTGGGCGTCTTGGCAAGTAGTTTTTCAAGCTCGGTTTTGGCCTTGATAGTATCGCGTTGGAAGGGCGCGCCCCAGCCGGACAGCCATTTGGCCCAGCGGGCCGATGTGGCATTATCGGTGCCGAAGTATCGCTTGGCGTATGCTGTGATCACCTCATCGGATGTTTTGAATTTACCCGAGCCAAGGCCGGCGAAGATGGCTTTATTGAGGTCGTCGCTTTGTCCTTCGCTGTAGGCCATCAGGTGCGAGACGCCTTGTTTCTTCAAATCCTGCAAGGTTTTCTGCAACCGTGCGGGGGCTACCGTGGGGCCGTAATGGCCGTAGACGTCGCGAGGGTTGGCCAGTTCTCCGTAGCCGATGTGCACGAAGGCGCCCTTGGCGCAACCTTTGGGCAAAGGCACGTCGGCCACGGTCGTTTTGCCGTAGGGTATGTGCAAATACATGGCCTTGATCCAACCGGGGTGATGCTTGTCGGCCCACTCGGCGAAGATTTTATGTTCCTCCGGTTTCCAGCACCAACCGACCACGGTCATCTCGATATCGGGGTGATGCTTAATGGCGGCCTCGTAAATCTCGTAACATAATTTACCCCAACTGATGATCCACGGATGGCACTCGTTGCAGCCGCAGCCGCCATAGTCGTAGGGGTATGATGACATGCTGCGCAGTCGCACGCCCGAGCGTGCGATGTCCGCAAACAGCCGGTCGTAGTCTTGCTGAATCAGCTTGCGGGCCTCGGGCTTGGACGGGCAAATCAACTGCCCAAACATGTACTGACCGCGCCGGTGTCCGTCTTCGGACAGATACGCCGGTTGCAGACGGTCGACGTACGTATGATTCGGCGTGAGCAGAAACTCTGTTTCGAGGCCGACCTTCACGGCCGAACGGAAGTTGAGTTTCTTCGCCCACCACAATGCACGACTCAGCCCCCAGTGGTCGTCCTTGCGGAAAGGATCGGAGCAATCCAACATGTCGAACCAATCGCCGTAGCGTGTGCAGCCCCAGAAACGGGCTTCTTTAAGCATGTCCAGCATCTCGTACTGGCCCATACACTCGTAGCTGTTGCCAAAGTGGCCCGGGGCGTATAGCTCGACGACTTTGTAGGGTGGCGCGGGGTTTTGAGAGGTTTGGTTTTCTTGTTTTTCGTCAGCGTGGCCGGTTGCTTGCAGCATGACTACCGTCACAAGAGCGACCGTTAAGATCTTCGTGTTCATGTTAAGGATTTTGTGATTTGATCTGCGGCGGTGTGAACTAGCAGCCTTGTGCGTGATAAATATGCGTCAATTCAGCAAACACCTCTGGTTTTCCTTCTGATTAGATTTCTTTGATCTCATTCACCTTACTCTACTTCTCAGATTGTGATGGTGACGCAGCCTCAGTTTCTTTCCCGCCGTACAGCAACCAGTAAACCACAGGTATCACCAGCAACGTGAAAATGGTTGATGCCAGGATGCCGAAGATGATGGCCCAGGCCAAGCCCGAGAAAATGGGATCCAGCGTGATTACCCAGTTGCCCAGGAGTGTTGTGCCGGCCGTTAGGATAATGGGCCGCGTGCGGACGGCCACGCTACGGATGATCGCCTCGCGTAGCGGCAACCCTTCGGCCTGACCGTGGTGGATGAAGTCGATCAGTACGACCGAGTTGCGGATCACGATGCCCGACAGGGCGATCATGCCGATCATGGCCGTGGCCGTGAGGAACACCGGGTCGGGATACCCGCCCACGGTTTTGTTGGTTATCACGTTCAAGAGCCAGAAGCCGGGCATGATGCCGATCAACGTCAGCGGAATGGCCAGCATCATTACCAGCGGCAGCAGACGCGAGCCGGTCTGGAACATCAAGAGCACGAAGATCAGCACCTGCGCGGCGGCGAAGGCCAGACCCAAATCGCGGAATACGTCCAGCGTGATCTGCCACTCGCCCTCACCCGACCAGGTAACCGTGTAGCCGACGGGCATCGACCAGGGAATTCCGGCGCCGGGCGAAAGCCATGTCCGCGCGGATGCAGGGCGCGGATTGGCCGCCGCTTCGGCTTTGGTCCCGTCGGGCAGGCGGTCGATTTGCATGTCGATGATGGCGTCGGCCGGCGGCCGTCCGGCAACTTCGCCGAAAACGTAAACCAATCGCCGCAGGTTCTTGTGGTAGATTGTTTGGTTCTCCAACTCCTCTTTGAATTTGCCCAACGCGCCGATTTGCACTAGCTGTCCTTCCCGGCCGCGGACATAGAGTTCTTCGAGATCATTGACGGCGGAACGGATGGAACGGTCGATGCGCAAGTCGATCCAGAGCGGATCGACCTCACCGGGTACTTGCAATACGGTGCTTGTTATTCCATCAAGTGCCATGCGCATAGTCTGGGCGATGTCCGCGGTGGACACGCCCGAAAGAGCCGCCTTTGCCTTGTCTGTCTCGAACACCAGACGTCGTTGATCGTCTTCGGCGCTTGTGTCGACATCCTCGATATCCTCCTCGCGTTTCATGCGATCTTTCACGTTTTG
>JAFGTN010000254.1 GCA_016934075.1 Pirellulales bacterium | reverse complement strand
TCATACTGGCTGATGTTCCACATGTGCCCATCCTTGTCCAAGTCGACACCGAACCACGCCCGCCGCATGCAACCGTCAACGAAGTAGCGAATGTCCATCTCATCGGGCTTCCCGTCTTTGTCGTTATCGATGTAGTCGACCATGCGGTCAACTTTGCCGTCGCCGCCATAATCTGCCACATAGCAATCATTGTCCTTGTCGCCATCCTTATCGCCGGGCCGAAAATCTCCATCGTCGTCGATAACCCATACGATGGCCTCCTGCGTCTTGCCGCGCGACTTCCATCGCTCGCGGCGAACGAGCATCGAGCCTCCACCCGGCTCGGCGCTTTTCACCACAAAATGTTCGCCGGCCTTGAGCTTCTTGGCACGTTGCCACCACGGTTTGTTGCCGATTTCCAGCAGACCATCTTTGCCCATGGCGGTTTCCGCTTCCCACCAAGAACCGGCCTTCTCTCCGCTGCGCACGGGCGATGGCAAAACAAAAAAACCAACGAGAATCATGACAACCGCAAACAGTTGCCATATTGGATGAATGGTTTTATGCATGATTGATTCCTTTGGATGTTTTATAAAATTGCGTAACGCTTCAACCGAGCGGCTTGGACATATATTCATAGCCGGATTCGCAAGAATTCGGGCGCTTAGTAGCCTGACCGCAGTATATCACAAGTAACATGCCGAAACACCTGTTTGCAGCCCTCCTAATCTGGGATATTTATGGACAGACGATCCGATATGATGCTCCGGCAACTGCCCGTTTCACCCGGAAGGAATATGTGTTATGTTGATCATCGGGCTGTTTGCCGTTCAACACAGCAGAGCCAGACGTAAAATCTTCCCGTCACGTGTAAATAACCAAAAAAGGAGTTGCCATGACTCGATTGGGAGTTGGCATTATCGGCTCCGGATTCATGGGCCGGACTTACACCGAGACGATCTCGAAGTATTGCCTAGAGGCCGAAATCAAAGCGGTTACCGGTGGTTCGCGAGCACCGGCCTTGGCCGCCGATTACAAGATCGAACACGAAGCAACCGTGGAGTCACTGCTGGCGCGTGGTGACGTTTCGACAGTATTTATAACCACGCCTCACGCACTACATGCCCCGCAGGCCTTGGCTGCTGCCGCCGCTGGCAAACATATGATGCTCGAAAAACCCATGGCTTGCTCGGTCGAGGATTGCGACGCGATTATCAAGGCCTGCCACGAAAACAACTTGTGTTGCACTGTCGCTTTCACACAACGCTATCGAAAATGCAATATCAAGGCCAAAGCACTGATCGACTCCGGATCACTGGGCCGAGTATACCAGATAATGGAGTGGCAGTTCCTGCCTGGTGGACTGCAGTCGTTCCCCAAGTGGCAAAGCCAAAATGACAACCTGGGCATACTCTTCGGGCATGCAATTCACAACTTCGACCGCATACGCTGGTTCAGCGGCGCCGAAATAGCGTCGGTATATGCCAAATGCACCAACGTCGAAGCAGACTCCGAAGTGGAAGGCACGTCCATGTTGCTGATGACCTTGACCGACGGCACGACCGTAAGTTTGTGGAGTTCCGGCCAGATGCCCAAGCCCGGCTTCCCAAGAACGGGATTCTCGGCCTGGATAGTTGGAGAAAAAGGCCTGATCGACCTGGACGCTTTCGGCGAGCTTCGCGCCACCCGAGACGGAAAGTGGCATGTCGTGGAGACCCAAGAACCGGTCGACTGGGAAGGTAAGGGATTTCTGGATCGCGTACGGCTCGAGTCCTTCACAAACCACTGCCACGATTTCTTCACCGCCATCAACACCGGCGGCACCCCACCAATAACCGCCCACGACGGCCGTCAAGCCGTAGCCGCCGCCCTAGCCGCCTACGAATCGTCGAAGACAGGTAAAGAGATCCTATTGCAGCCATGAGCGAGGTGAAATCCTCTTGTTAGAGCGGAATCCTATTGAGCAATTGACACCTGCACATAATATTCAATTAGATTTTTTATGACAAAGCCTAGTAATATCGGAGCCAGACAGAAAATGACGTTCATTTCCAGAGTTATTCTTATTCTAGTCGCCGTTCAGCAGTTTTCATCCATCAGTATTGCCGCCACTGAATCGCTGGAAGCCAATTTGTTGGCTGCACTCGATTCGCCAATCATCATTCAGGGCGATGACAAGGTCGCATACCGTGATCCCGCCGTCTTGTGTGTCGATGGCAAATTTCACGTTTTTAGCACTCTTGTCCGCACGGAAAATGACAAAGGAATTTATTCATACGTTGTACAAACGATTTCGAATGACTTGAAATCTCGGACGGAACCGCAAATCATCACTCTCGGCCAAAAACACTGGCCTTGGGCCGAATTCCGACTCACCGCCGGTGTCGTTTTGGATCTGCGGAAAGATCCACGCATTGGCAAGTATGTGATGTTTTTCCACGGCAGCGGCCCCGGTAAAGAGGGAAATCAAGATAACTGCGATGCCAATGCCAGCATCGGAATTGCCTGGAGCGACGATCTATTGAACTGGGATTGGCCGAAAAAAGGGAAAAAATAGTGATAAGGATTGACGAAGGCCAAAAAGAAAAATGAAAACTTGTGCACACTATCAGCGGAACACGAAAGAAGGACTCGCGGCGAGAATGCCACAAGTCCTTCTTCTGTTTAGGTTTACGTCAGTACCGGAGGTGGGAGTTGAACCCACACAACCACAAGGCCATTGGATTATGAAATCTAGATCGGTTTACTAATGATGTTCTGACGACATGCCGACCGTAAAAAGGTCCTGTGAAACAAGTGGCTTCATGGTCGACCATAGCCCTCCGCCGGGCGACGGTTGACCGAGGTCGATAGGCGATCTTACGCTGACGCCGTCTGCGGTTTCTGCCTTGGGCGCTCATGTATGTGTGGGATGCGATCAACCTTTGCATCCCACAATATGCCTTTAATCTCAGCACGAATTTGGTCGTCGGTGAAGTGGGAGCCGATGATTGCTCCGGACGGGCAGGCAGCCACACACGTGCCGCAGCCTTTACAGAGGATTCCGTTCACGTGACATACATTCTTTTTGCAGTCGTATTCGATCGCGTGATAGGGGCATAGATTTTTGCATACGCGACAGCCTGAGCAACGCTCCTCTTCGATCGACGCGGTGATGGGATCGATCGTGACGGTTCCTTTGGCAATCAAACTTAGCACCCGGGCGGCAGCTGCAGCGCCCTGGGCCACCGAGGCGGGTATGTCCTTGGGACCTTGGCACACACCGGCGATGAACACGCCGTCTGTTGTTGTGGCGACTGGGTCGAGCTTCGGGTGACGCTCGATAAACCATCCCGTTTTGCCGCATGATATGTTACACTTCCGTCCAAGTTCCGCCGCACCCGTTTGCGGCTCGATTGCTCCCATCAGGATGACCATGTCGACCGGAACGCGACGCTGGCGTCCTAGTAGGGTATCTTCGCACTGCACGATCAGCTTTCCGATTTCCGGCGGCATCCGATCTTCATCAGTGACTTCGGCGACTTTGGCGCGGACGAAGTGCATCCCCTCCTCAAGTAGCCGCTGAGAGAACTCTTCGTAGTCTTTGCGCGGAGTGCGAAGATCGATATAGAAAGAATAAACGTCAGCATTGGTTTTTTCGAGGATCAGATGTCCGAACTTCAAGGCCGCCATGCAGCAGACATTCGAGCAATAGCTGTGGTGTTCAACATCGCGGCTGCCGACACAATGGATGATGGCGATGGCTTCGGGTTCTGTCTTGCCGTCGGCCAGCACGATCTTGCCACCGGTGGGGCCGGCGGCATTGACCATACGTTCAAACTCCAAAGCCGTGTAAACATTCGGTAGCCGGCCGTATCCGTACTGGGGAATCTTCGAGCAATCAAACATCTTCCAACCAGTTGCCAGGATGATATTCCCCACTTCGATCTCGTCGATACGATCCTGCTGATTGAAATCAATAGCGCCGGTGGGACAAACCTTTTCGCATACCCGGCATTTGCCACGTTGAAAATAGGCACAAGCCTGAGTGTCGATGACGGGAATCCGTGGGACTGCCTGGGGGAAGGGCGTGTAGATTGCCTTGCGATGGCCCATGCCCACCTCGAAGCCGTCGTCGCGCACCTTGGTTGGACACTTCGTCGTACAAATACCGCAGCCGTTGCATTTCGCTTCGTCGACGTAGCGGGCCTTGCGGCGGATTTTTATGCGGAAATTACCGACCGAGCCAACCACTTCTTCCAATTCGCTGTAGGCTAGTAGCGTGATGTTTTCGTGCTGGCCGACCTCCGACATCTTCGGTGTGAGGATACAGGCTGAGCAATCAAGCGTTGGAAAAGTCTTGTCCAACTGGGCCATGTGGCCGCCGATGCTCGGCTCGCGCTCGACCAAATAGACGTGATAGCCTGCATCAGCTAACTCCAAGGTGGCTTGCAGCCCAGCGATTCCCCCGCCGATGACTAGCGTGGCCGGGTTGACGGAGACTTGGGTCGGTTTGAGCGGTTGGTGATGCCGAACTCGCGCCGCGCCGGCGGCCACCAAAGCCTTGGCCTTTTCGGTGGCGAC
>JAFGTN010000253.1 GCA_016934075.1 Pirellulales bacterium | reverse complement strand
GGAAGTCCATGTCGTACTCGTCCGGTCCACCGTAGAAGAACAGCGGGCAGAATAGCATCTCCACAAGCAGCGGGTCGGAGATGATCTCGCCCACCGCCTCTCTGGCCGACCTGCCGGAAGCGGTTGTACCCAAGTGGTCGTAGTCGATAATTGCTGCGAGCAACTTTTGAAAGTTGTCGACCTGGGAGGGGAACAGACGCTCGATTTCCGCTTCAATCACGGCGATGTCGTTGCTGAAGAGCAGCCTCACGCCGGGGAATGCGATTTCGGAACCGACTTGTGGAGCCAGGGCCAATTCGTCCCACTTAAGACGCAACTGTCGAAGGAGACGCGCCAAAGGCCCCCGGCGGGTACCCTTAGGTGTGAAGTTGGTCACGGCGTGCAGGCCCACATCATAATCTCGCCCGCCCAGTCGGTAAAATGAGTTCAAGCCACCTATGGTCGAGTGCCGCTCGAGAATACATACCCGCTTGTCGTAGTGTGCCAGGCGGATTCCGGCAGCCAGACCGGACATCCCGGCACCGATTATGATCGCATCGTACATGGCCATATGCTCTCGAAATAAAAATGTCGAATGAAGAAGCTAGAATGAGGAAAGAATTAAGAATGAAAAAATGTAGAAGTTCGAATTGTATTTGGCGGCCGATAGCGACATTCGACATTTTTTCATTCTTAATTCTTTCCTCATCCTGATTTCGACATTCCTCATTCCCGCCACTACATGTCCTTCATGATCGGTTCCAGATAAGCAACCGTGCTTTGCATGCTGGCCAGTTCCAGATAATCTTCTTCGGGGATCTGCACGCGATAACGTTTGCGTAATTCCATCACGATATCGAGGAAATCCATGCTGTCCAGCTCAAGCTGATCGCGGAATGCAACATCCTCTTTTAAATCCGAAAGGTCTTCGTCGGGTGCAATATCGGCGAGTATATTGCGTACGGCTTCTCTGATTTCCTCAGACGTCATGTTTTATTATTCTCGTTCAAATTCTTCCCACGATCACTACCGAGTTGATACCCAGCATGCCGAAGGAATTGTTCAAAATATAATCCACTTTTTCCAACTTTCGAGGCTGATTAGCCACGATGCCGGGTAGATTACATTCAGGATCTATATTATCCAAGTTTATGGTTGCGTGACAAACACGATCTACGAATGCGGGCAGATTGCCCGCCAGCTCCAAGGCACCGGCCGCGCCCATGGCGTGGCCGATGAAGCTCTTTGTGTTATTCAATGCGGTCGTGCCGCCCTTATCGCCCCAGATCCGTTGCAGGGCTTTGCACTCTTGAACATCACCGGTAGTCGTGCTGGTGGCGTGCGTGCTGACAATGTCTATTTCTTCGGCTCCGAGCTCGGCTCGTTGCAGAGCCAACTGGATACACTCGGCCTGCCGCTCGTCGTTGGGATTAACGAAATCCGAAGCATCGCTGTTCATAGCGTAGCCCACAACTTCTCCGTAAATCTCGGCCCTTCGGGCCTTGGCGTCTGAGAGTCGTTCAACAACATAAATACACCCACCCTCGGCAACAACTATCCCGTTGCGGTCTCGATCGAAAGGTCGCGAGGCCTTCGTCGGATCGTCGTTAACGGCCAAAGCGCCCTGGCTGTTGAAACCGGCGAAAATGCCGAACGTGTGAATGCTCTCCGAAACTCCGCCTGCCAATGCCAGGTCGCATTCGCCCAGTCGTAACATCTGTACGGCTTGAATCAATCCCGCATTGCCCGCCGCGCAAGCCGCCCCGATTGTGTAGTGCGGGCCGGTGATGCCCAGATTGAGCGAGATTTCACCAGCCGGGCTGTTGGCAACTGTGCGGGGATTGTGGTGATGTGTCCAATACTGAGTATCATAGTCGTAGGCTTTGATCTGATAGATTTCGTTTTCGGTCTCCACGTTGCCGTGTTCGGTCACGCCAATATAAATTCCGACCCTCGACTTGTCGGTATTGTCCCAATCAATCCCCGAGTCGGTCACTGCTTCATGAGAACAATATATTCCCACGCTTCCGGCACGGGTTCCTCGTCGTATCTCCTTACGACGCTGATACTTCAACGCATCGAAATCGCATATTCCGGCCAATGTTTTGCCGAAATAGCGGATTTCGTAGTCAGAAACCCCGCTACGGCCCTCCAAGAGGTTTTCTCGGTATTCGCCCAGGGAGTTTCCGTTAGGCGCGGCAAGCCCTATTCCGGTAATTACAATTCGCTGTTCGTCTGGCCTCACTGCAACCATGGATAATCCTCGTATATTCCAAACTCACGAGCCTACCCGGTTGAGAAGTTTTTGACAAGTCACCGAACAAAATACACATTATGGGGGGTTACTATCTTCGGTTTGCCTGACCCGCAAAGAACTCAAATAGTTGACGATGAAACAGATCCAGGTTATGATGAGCACTGTCTACAAGCGCATCCTCATCACATCACACGGACTCGTGCGAATTTGTCATGACTACAAAGAAACTTGTGCTTATTGCCACTTTGTTGGCGTTCTTCTCCCTTACGTCGCAAGCACTGGCCAGAATGACAATCTATGGCGAAGAAATCAATGGCGAACAGCCAGAAATTTACGAACGGTTTTATGAACCGGAAGAGGGGGATCCAGCTAAGGCTTTCATCGGCGATGGGTACGATTGGTCGGGCGTTGGGTTGTCGTGGAGGGGGTCGGGCGACGAGTGGAAAACCAGATGGGTGACAATGATCTCGCCACAATACTTTCTCACGGCAAAGCACGCTTATCCAGCATTGGGTGCCGACGTTGCGTTTCATGAAGGCAATTCGCTTGACAGTCCATCTCACGTATATACTATTGGCGATATAGTAGCCTCTTTCGGTGATCTTTGCATAGGGCAGCTGACAACACCAATCGATCCGGCAGATAACATTGCATACTACCCAATCGTCAACTTCGACCAGACCAAAGTAAACTACAGAGGTCTTTCTTTTATAGCTTACGGCCACGGCGGCACTCACCCCAGCCCTGCACCCACTGATGAATACTACAAACCTGTCGTTGGAAGAAACCAGATCGACGCTTTTGTTAATAAAACAGTTCCCCCTTCCACTACGTATTGCATGGAGTATAACTATGACACACCGCCCAACGGTCTTGGTGATGACGAGTGCCTACTCGAGTTAGGAGATTCAGGCGCCCCGTCATTCGTGGCATTTGGTGACAAACTCGCCGTGGTCGGAATTCACTGGTACACTGAAGACGATCCCGATCTTTCCGGCGACAGCTTTGTTCCTCACTATATCAACAGCATTGTCTCTTATGTGCCCGACGCCGAAACCATCGCGCCCATTGACGGCGACGCCAACCTCGACGGCATTGTCGATGTTTCTGATCTCGGAGCGCTAAGCGCAAATTACGGGACCAGCGGCCAGTATGGAGTCTACCTGTGGGACAAAGGGGATTTCAATAGGGACGCATCAATCGACGCGACCGACTTAGGTATACTGGCGGCCTCGTATGGCAACACTGCCGATTGGTACGACTCGCCGGCGCTCGGCGCGGTTCCCGAACCGTCTGTTCTCATGATGGTCGTACTCGGCTCAATCGCATTGTCGTGCTGCCGTAGACGCCGCTAGGCACGCCGGCACGGCAGGCAAGAAGCAGAGCCAGAGCGATAGGATACCGATAATCGCTATGTCGGGAAGAACCAAAGTGTGAAGTGGAAGAACACCGGGGCGGCGAAACATAGCGAATCTATGCGGTCGAGCACTCCGTGATGCCCTTCGACCAACGTGCCATAGTCCTTTACTCCACGGTCTCGCTTGATGGCCGACATCGTTAAGCCTCCCGCAAAACCGAGTAGGGAGACTGCTAGTGATACGAGTCCCGCAAAATAGAATGGGAATGGGGTTGCCCAATAAAGGGCGATGCCGATGAGTGTGACGCTGGCTGAACCGCCGATAAGTCCTTCCCACGTTCTATTCGGACTAATGGTGGGTACTATCACGTGCCTGCTGGGAATTTGTGCCCAGACGTATTGCAGCGCGTCGCTGAGTTGTACGATAAGTACAAAAAACAGCAGCAAGTTCACGTTGCGACCGGCCGATTCCCCAGGCAATTCTAGAGTCATCAAAGCTGGGGCATAGCTGAGACAGTATACACAGATTAACAATCCCGCCTGGATCTTCGCCATACGTTCCAGGAACCGCTTGCGGTCACCCGCCATGGCAATGCGCCATGGGATAAACAGCAGCCCGCAGATCGGGATCACCACACTGTAGTATTGATATTGACCGAGCCCCACCAGAAAGAATTGCAAAGGCGTAAAGACAAAAAACACCCAGAACAAGGCGTGATGATCGCCCGGGCGGGTTGGCGTTAATGTGATAAATTCGCGCAGAGCCCAGAATGCAATCAATCCGAACAGTACCACGGTGGCTGTTTTGCCCAGAAAAAATGCCGCAGCCAGCACTGCGAATAACGACCACCAAGCGCGCACACGCAGGTGGAACGTCGCTAGAATAGCCGGATCGACTCCGCTATCCTGGTGGTTTTTTAGTATCCGCACTACAGCCTCGGCGGCTCCCAAAAGAAGCAATATCCCGCCGATAAGTCCAATGGTTCTGGCGTCCATCGAGTTAACTGTGTCTTAAGTGATTGTGATGGAAAAATGTGGGATTTTATGGTTACAATTCTTTTAAATGCATTACAGCCTGGCGCGCGCGTTGCAGGAAGTCGGCTTTTTTCTCACCGGCTTCCAACCAAATGGGCGCTCCGAAGGTAATGCAACTCAACAAAGGTACGGGCAAAAACTGGCCGCGGGGCAGTATTCGGTTCATGTTGTCCAAATGAACGGGAATGCATTCCAGGTCCGGGCGTTTTTTGCATAGGTAGTATAATCCGCTCTTGAATTCTCCTACCCCGCGGCCGGAACTACGCCCGCCCTCGGGGAATACTATCAGTGAGTGTGTATGCCCGATCTCGCGAATCATCAAGTCGACAGGGCTCTGGTGTACCTTGATTTCTTTACGGTCGATCAGCAATGCATTGAAAACTTTTTGGGCCATGTACTGGCGAAATCTGGTTGCCGTCCAATAATCCTTTGCTCCTACCGGTCGGGTCAGGTCGCGCACTTCTTGCGGCAAGGCCGACCATAATACTATTGCATCCAGGTGGCTCGTATGGTTGGCAAAATAAACGCGTTGGCAAGTATCCGGTTGGCAATCCACCCAGCGAACGCTTGCACCGCTGAGAATCCTGGCAATCAGAGCCAGTATGTTAATTGTGATTGTCGATTCCATTACGATATAGTAGCTTTCTGGGCCGATTAGTTATACCCCTCTATAGATGGGTGCAGATGTTAGGTCTGGAAAAAGAGGGTGAATGCGCGGACCTATGGTTGGATTATTTGGTTATTCGTACCTTCAATGCAACTCTTTTACGATCATCGAAGGAATATTTGCTATCAGAAACACTGCTAGCAATACAAGGTATTGTGGTGCGGGATATTTCTAACCCAAAATAGCCGGTTCGGGTTGCAAGCCGATTATCGCATGTATAGACTCTCATGCGACTTGCATTCCAACCGCCGGTGACTTGGCCAAGCCATGAAGGAGAATCGCAAACAAGCAAAAGGGAAAACATCGAGGATTGAAATTGCTGCCGTCGCAGGACGCGTCGAGTTGTTTTGGCTTCGCTGTACTTTTCGGACATGATCTTTTAGTTCATTTCCATTAGATTATTTTTTGTGAGTTTGCTTTTCGACAGATGGTTCAATCAATCACATTCGCGTAGACGCAAGATGCGTCTCAGGGAGGAATGCAAGATGGAAAGGAAACCTTTGATCGGTTTGAACTCGGATTATCGTGGAAGTCGAAAGGATTCGGCGGCAGTAAATTTTTTATGGGCAGGTTATCCCGATTCTCTGGTCAAAGCCGGAGCAATACCGGTAATGATTCCGCTTCTCGACGACGTCGATGACATAATGAGCGTGCTCGACATACTCGATGGAGTCGTAATGGTCGGTGGCTCTGACCTCGATCCGCAACGCGACGGCTACATGCTTCATCCATCGGTGCGAACGATGGAACGCCGCCGCGAAGATTTTGACCGTCGTTTGATGGACTTGATTATCATGCGTCGTATGCCCGTCTATGGTGTCGGCGTGGGAATGCAACTACTGAATGTTGCCTCGGGCGGAAATCTTTCGCTACACATTCCAGAGGATATGCCTCGGGCCTTGCCGCACTGCGATCCGTCGGATCCTGCCCATCGCCACGCATTGGAAGTGGAGTTGGATTCGCTCATGGGCCGGGTTTACGGCGAAGGTGAAATTCGCGTAAACAGCCAACACCACATGGCCATCGATGAAGTTGCGCCCGGATTTACGGTTACCGCCCGGTGTCCCGACGGTGTTACCGAAGCCATCGAATGCAACATGGAAGATTGGTTTGCATTGGGTACGCAGTTCCATCCTGAAAACGATTCAGCCTCGGCTCTGGATTTGCGAATCTTCGAGGAATTCGTCGAAGGCGTTCGCGAGGGTAAAGGTGCCGGCATGGAAGCCATGCGACTGGTTGCATAATAATCTTGGAGTCATGGCCGGGTGCTTTTGCCTCGGCCGCAGGTGATCCCCCACAAATTCATAGTAGCCATTCCGGCTGTTATTGGCCTTCAAGGAGGAAGCCACAAGTGGACTCAAAACATCATGCCGACAGGGCGTATTTGGACGAAACTACGCGCTGGGCGGTCGGTCTTCACGTCTCGTATGGTTGCCGACGAGTCGAGGGAGTATTGATCGCCGCCAACGGTCGTGGGCGCAAAGCATGGATCGATATCAAAGCGGCAAAAGCTCTTGCCGTACCCGATGAAACAGCCTCGCTTTTTCGCCAACTTTCCGGCACGCTTACCGGTACGATCCTCCACGAGGCGCTACCGGAATTGCGAGCCGGACTGGCAAAGACCGAGGCTGTTTTATGTCGAGAACTTCTCAGGCAGGCTGCAGTTGGAAATAAACGCATCCTGGCTGTGGGTGTGCAAGATCCTGGTATCTGGGGCGACGGAAACGCGTCAGCCCACTCGTATCTGGGACTTTGCGATGCCGCGCTCTTGGCGGAGTTGACTGAACTTAATGTGATCGATGCCTTCCCGGCCAGAGACCTGGCACAAGGCGGACAGGGCGGCCCGATTAACGTCTTGCCTGAGTGGATGCTATTGCAAGATCCCTTGCGCGAACGTTTACTGTTGGACCTTGGCCGCACGATTCGCATGACGTATTTGCCTGCCGGACGCGATACTGATGCTATGACTCGAATGCTGGCTTTCGAAGTCGGCCCTGGCACGAGGCTCTTGGATGAGTTGACCCATCGTTTGACGGGAGGAGAGCAATCCTTTGATCGTGGAGGCAGCATGGCCGTGCAAGGTAGACGTATTGACGAACTCTTGACGCATTGGCTGGCTGATCCTTCTTTTAATCGTCCGTTACCGCGTTGGCATCCACGAGGCATTCAGCCCGAACGTTTTCTTAGTGATGCGATACGCATGGCGGTAGATAGGGATTGGACGGTGCGCGACTTGCTCTGCACGGCGGCGCATCTCATAGCCGAATCGGTTGTGCAGGCCCTGCGGTGGTTGCCTAGCGATGCGCAAATCGACCAGATGCTACTCACCGGAGGAGGAAGGCACAACGGCATGTTGCTTCGCGAAATCGCTGCACGAATGCCGTATCTGTCGACGGTGCATGTGCAGGAATTGGGTGTACCCGACGGAGTATTGTCGGCAGCCTCAATTGCAGTATTGGTGCTTTGTCATGTCGATCAGGTTGCAATCGGACAAACATCTTCCGGGCGAGAAACTATGCGTGTCCTGGGGCGTTTGACGCCAGGATCGTCGAAAAATTGGCAGCGATTGTTGTACCAGATGACAGAGGCGACGACTCCATCACGTTCGCTTCGTAAAGCTCTTTAGGAGCGGTCGAAGAATTAATTTCCGGTTTCATAATCAATAACCGAGGGCCGTAGTGAAGCACGGCCCGATAAATCGGAAAGTTAGTTATCGGTTGGTCCTTTAAACTCCATGACTGCGCGTTGTTCGTGGCACGTTTGTCAGTATCTTTACACTCGTTGAATAATTCAGTAAAATTTCAATGAGTAGTCAGCCTATGTAGCTTCGCATGGGCCCACCCGCCCGGCAATCCTACCTCGCCGTTGTTTCCCAAGGAAAATATCAATGCTAATGAGTCTGTCGAAGGTTCTGATTATTTGCGGTTGCATGCTGTTGCTGCCCGCGGTTCCATCCACTTTCGCCGAGCAGTCATCGGTGCCGGCTATGACAGCCAAGCAGCGAGAGGCGCGTATGCAATGGTGGCGAGATGCAAAGTTTGGATTGTTTATCCATTGGGGACCCTCCAGCATCATCGGCAAAGAGATCAGTTGGTCACGAATCGGCCATCCGCACGATTTCAATGGTCACGAAAGTGTTCCACCCGAAGTCTACGACAATCTTTACAAAAAATTCAATCCTGTGAAGTTCGACGCCAATGAGTGGATGCGGATGGCGAAGGACGCCGGAATGAAATACGTAGTTTTTACCAGTAAGCATCACGACGGTTTCTCGATGTGGCCCACCAAGTTGAGGCCCGGCTACAGCATCTCCGCCACGCCTTTCAATCGCGATATCTGCAAGGATATCGCCGATGCCGCACACAAGCACGGCTTGAAACTCGGATGGTACTATTCGACCCGCGACTGGACGCATCCCGATTATCTCAAAGGTGACAACACAAAATACAACGACTTCTACCATGGTCAGGTTTGTGAGCTGCTCATAAATTACGGCCGTGTCGATGTATTGTGGTTCGATCATGTGGCGGGTAACTGGGGCGACTATCGATTCGCAGAACTGTTCGACATGATCTACCGTCTGCAGCCCAACATCCTGATTAACAACCGCGCTGCCGCTTTTTTCAGGCCGACCAAGGACCACCCTACGCCGGAGATCGCCAAACTGGTTCGCGGCGACTTCGACACACCCGAACAAAAGATCGGCAAGTTCCAGACCGGCCGCGCCTGGGAGTCCTGCGTCACCATGACCCATTGTAAAGATGGTGGCGAATGGGGCGGTAGCACGCACCGCGGCGATAAAATCTGGCTGCACATTGTAAAATGGCCCGCCGACACGCTTAGACTGGGACCGCTCAAGGAGACTATCAAGTCGTCACGCACACTCACCGGTGGTCAGGCCAAGGTCGTTCAAAGCGAAAAGGGGCTTGCTATCTCAATGCCCAAGGACCAACGTGATCCTGTTGATACGATCATCGAACTCAAACTCACTATACCATAAGCCCGGAAAGTAATCCGATGTCCAAGATTTCCTGGCCATTGTGTTTTTTGATTATACTATTCCTAGCGACCCTGCCGTTATTCTCGGCCACGCTCGAGCTTGTCTCGCCACTTGACTATCAGGTTTTTCAACGCCACGACCGCCTGCGCGGTTCGGTGCGAATTGAGGGCAAGCTAGACACGATTGCCAACGTCCAGTTCCGCTTCATCGGAAAACCACTCGAAGGCAAGCTGTATACCGACTGGCAACCGCTAACAGTTGACCGGCAAAAGCGTTGCTTTTGCATCAATAGTACCCTGCCCTCCGGAGGATGGTATATTCTGGAAGTACAGTTGGTTGAAGGCGGCAAAACGCTCGACCGGTGCGTGGTCG
>JAFGTN010000252.1 GCA_016934075.1 Pirellulales bacterium | reverse complement strand
GGGACCGCCTTGGGCCATGACCTTGTCACGCCAATTGACGTGTGTAGAGTAAACCATGACGGCCATCATCATAAAACAAAGGCTCATCACGAAAATCAGAACGGTAAGTATTTTGCCTACGAGGTTCATCGGTGAGACCTCTCCTATTGTTCACATGACGCATTCACACACAACTTATATAACGTTCCGCCCGAAACCGTCATTCTCTTCAAGAAAAGGAAAATGATAATAAAACGACTTCAGACCGTACGAAGTATAGAAAGGCGAAACTGTTCTATTAGTATAACTTCGCTGAATTTCGCATGTCAATCAGAATGCCAACAATACAGGCACTTTACGGCCTTTTAGAGTGATTACGGCAAAAGCATAGCCATTGCAGCCCCTTCGGGTGGTAAAACAGCTTCGTGCTAGCTGTCTATTGCCCATTAAAGCTTGCTATATAAGAACTTACGTTCAGCAGAAGGCTTTTCAGGCCGTGCTCCACTTTCCTACAATCCGCACAAGCTGAACACTAACCATTTTCATGAGCGGATTTCTTCCCCTTACGCTGCACAATGCGGGCACGTATTCCCACCACGGCAAACATCAAACAGGCCATCAGGCAAACGCCGGCCGGCCAATCGCCATACATCAGGTACCAGCTCAATCGACCGTCACGGCGAATCTCAGTAAACACTACCTCTGTATCACGTCTCGGTCCTTGAGCGAGTATACGGCCGTCGCCGTCTATTGATGCCGAGAAGCCAGTGTTCGCGGCAATTATAAACGGCTTGCGGCATTCCACCGCCCGAAATACCGCGCAAATCAGGTGCAGATCGAGTTCGTTGGATCCCTTGAACCATCCATCGTTGGTCAGATTCACAAGCACGTCGACCTGTCCGACTCCATTCACCTGGCGGCGAATTACATGTGGCAGAACGTTTTCGTAACAGATGCTTGGAGAATACCTCAAGCCATTGACATCGAACGACACTGCAGACTTGCCGGCCGTAAGGCTACCCGGCAATGGAGTCAGCCGTTGCAACCATGGAAAGTGATCGGCAAAAGGTACGTATTCGCCGAAGATCACGCGGTGCATCTTGTTATACTGCCCAAGTATTTTCCCCGCGGCGGAGACAAATACGGCCGAATTGAAGTTTTCAACATCATATTTAAGGGAATCCCCACCGACCTGAATTCCGCCGATGCAATTGCTCGAATCTATACCGACAATCATCGGAACGCCAAGTTCTTTTGCAAGTTCACAGACCGGTTCGCGACTCGAAATAGCATTCTCCTCGAGCGATTCCTTGAAACGATCCTGCAACTCTTTCCAACTGGGCGGCACACTTGCGCTTTCGTCGTATGTAAACAATCCACTCCGGAACATGGTTTCCGGCCAGACAATCAGATCCAGCCCACCGGGCACGGTACTCGAACCATAAGAATTGACGGCTTCTTTTGAAAGTTTTACGTATTGCTGTTGAATTTTCTGTTGTCTTTTCGGATCGTGTTTCAACTCGCTGTCAATTGAACCTTGGATCAAGGCCACTCGTGCATCGAACGGCCGGGAATCAAGTTCATCGTCGGAATAAACACGAAGATGCCCATAAATCAGTGTGGCGGCCATAACCGCCGCGGCCGGAAAAAGCGGGATAATAGTCCAGGATTTATTGTTGTACGGCATGGCCCTGGCCAGCGACGCGGCAACCAGCATCACAACGAAGCTGACAGCATAGGCGCCCGCCAGATCGCTCACCTGGATCAATTCTATCCAGCGATATTGCGAATGGCCCAGGTTGCCCATCGTAACCCCTGTTATCAAGTGTGCCCGCGCCAATTCCAGCCCCACCAACACCACCGGCGAGGCCAAAACAACTGAAACTCGCAAACGGTGAACGGCAACCCTTACCAGTCCGATGAATATCGGTAAATAGAAAGCCTGATAGAATGACAGTGCTAATAATCCGAAACTGGTGGCCCAATGCGGAAACACCAGGAAGTAAAAAATTGCCGTCCAGTAGATAAACCCGACAACCCACAACGCAAGATAGGGGTGACGCCCTTGGAGGTTTTTTTGCCGAGCCAAATAAGCCCAAAAAGCCGGGCCGATCCATGCCAAAGGCCACAGACCCAACGGAGGCAGCGAAGCCCAAACAATTACGGCCCCGATCAATGCCAGCCCGAAAGTGGATGTAATGAAATGGCGCAACGTGTTCAGATCTCTTAATGTTTACTAAGGCTTCACTGCCAAAAAGTGTTCCAGCAAAAGCATCCCCGAGTCGGTTAAAAAGCTCTCCGGGTGATATTGCATACCAAAAACCGGAAACTTGCGATGGCGTATACCCATTATTTCGCGTCCAATCTCGGCATCTTCGCACCAAGCGCAAACCTCGAAATCCTCGCTAAGCGTGTCGGGCTTGATGATCAGGCTGTGATAACGAGTGGCTTGGAACGGGTTCTCCAGCCCCTTGTACAGACCGCGCCCGTCGTGGTGAATCATATCTGTCTTGCCGTGCATTAGCTTATCGGCGCGAACGATCGCAGCCCCGAAAGCCTGAGCAATTGACTGATGCCCCAGACAAACACCCATCAGCGGAACCTTGCCCGCAAAACGTTTGGCACATTCCATTGAGATGCCAGCCTCGTCAGGCGTGCAAGGACCGGGCGAGATGATCATGTGCGACGGGCTAAGTTCGGCTATTTCATCGGTCGTTATCTTGTCGTTTCGATGAACTTGAATATCGATTTCCGGATCGATTTCGCCCAATCGTTGTACTAGATTATAGGTAAACGAGTCATAATTATCGACAAGTAAAATCATCGGGGTTGTCACCTCATCGGCCCGCCAAGGTTTCGCGCCATGTTCAGGACGGTGCCAGTCGAAGATATCGAGAAACGTTTAATGCCCAATTCGTCTACCAGTTTACACCGCGAAGGCGGAAACGACTACACGAAAGAGCACAATGCCCGCTCAGAATCAGCAAACTACCTCATACGCAGGGACGAACCGCCTCAAATCGCTCGTCCGGAAGCACCATGGAGGTGATGCGAAGCCCAAATTTATCGCCGATCTTGACTGCCTCGCCAGTTGCCACATGATGGCCACCAACGTCCAGGTCAAGCATTTCCTCGCAAGATTTCTCGAAATGGATGATCGAGCCCGGGCAAAGTTCCACAACCTTACCAAGTGGCTGTCGCTTCTCGGCTAGTGTGACTATTACCGGAACCTCAATTTTCAGCAGACTGCGTGAGTATTTGGGCAAATCCTCAACTCTGTTAGCCCTTTTGACGCTCAAACTTGAAAACTTGGCCGGTTGTGGTTTCGGCTGCGGTTGTGGTGAAGAAGTGTTCAAAGCAACTGTGGATTTTTCGGCAGCCGGTTTTTGACCGCCTTTGCCCAATACTGAAGCGGGCTTCGGTGCCGGCCAGATAAGCGTGGCCGTGCAATTTTTATCACCCCCGGTAATCTCCAAAGGCAGCATCGCGGCCCCCGTCTCAACGCCCCCACGAGCGATCGCGCCGGCGAGAGTTTTTGCCCAACCTGCCGCAAAGTCCGTGGGCATAAGGTCTTCCGGCAACAACGTCATGCCCAGCTCTTGGGCCAATGTATCCAATTTACTCTGTCCGGTTGGATCTGGTTCCGGACACCACTCCGGCAGAATTCCGGAGCTTTGAGGAAACACGACCAACGCTGCTGAGCCTTCGACCGTCAGCAAAACGACAAGCCCAGGACCATTAAATCCATCCGGAAGTGCCTGTGGATCATAGCTCCCCGCTTCGCCTACGCTCAGCTTCGGATTCGCAAGATCAAACGCGCGACCAAAAGCCTCTGCGGCTTCTCCGGCAACCGAATTACAAGCTTTTAGAACTTCCGAAGTGATTTCGGGCGTCAAATCGGGCATTGAGACTGCTCTTTTATCTGGGCAATACTATTTACATAACTGATTAGTCAATTGTATCGGCCGCAAAGCCCGCAAACTTTGCGCAGTCTGTCCAGATGGAATGATTTTTTGCCTCGGGGAGTTTTTTTCCACCCCATAATCCTCGCATTACCGAGATTAGCCATTCTGCCTGTTATTACTTATCTCCCTGTAGCTCCCACCCAAGCTAGTGCGGCCAACGAATCCTTCGGACGCCCATTACGGTCAAATAATCCACCATTTGGGAAGTCGTGCGGTTGTTTGTCACTAAGTTGATTCCAGAAAACTCCACGCACATAAGGCTTTGCCATTATCAGCGGCACAAAGTCTGTAATCCAAGCTTCTTGAGATTTTGAAGGTCCACCACCTTTCAGACATTTCACTTGTCGGTGCGCCAAGGGGTCGGGATTGTCGCTGCTGGGAACGCAAAGCGAGATGTATAACGGCATCCCCAAAACGGCCCAAATGTCCAACTGCCTACTGAACTCTACAAGATCACGTGGGAATGTTCCGCCAGGGTGATAACCCATATTGATCTCGAGCATCAAGCCCGAAAGCCCCAGGTCGGCTCGCATCAACAAATCGGCGAAATGTGTCGGAGGCACATCCACTTGCCGCCTTGCGGCATATTCTACCCAAGGCTGATCCAGCGAGACGATTATTTCCGAATTCCGCGAAAGCGACTTCGTCCGATCGACCAATTGAGCCGAAAGACGCACTATTTCTTCTTCCGAGAGAGAAAGAATCTTAGCCGTATTGGCACGGCTGGCACAAATCCAAACATCGACCTGATCGCGGTATCGGGCCACGGCCGCCTCGGTAAATTCATTCACAGCGGAGGTCAGGCTCTCGAAATCATCCTCGAACAGATACAACCAGTCGGGCAGACTTTGTGCGTCGAGTTGCAAAATCGGCCCCGCGCAAACCGTCAATCCGTGAGTTTTGCACCAGGCGATTTGACGATCCGTAAGCTCCCAGGAACGTGTACCCTCGCTGGACTCGATATTTCGCCATGCTAAAGGTACCCGTGCAGCGCTGAACGTCTTCGCAAAACTCATAGCTGTCGTGCTATCGAGCATGGCTCCGCCCAACTCGGCGCCTAAAAGTGTCTTGGGCAAGTCGGTTGCCCGTGCTCGTACAATCGACGCCTGTTGTGTGTAGCAATGTCCCAGCCGAACCGTCGTATCCAGCGACAATCGCAAGGCATCATTGGCGGCCTCGGTCGATTCCACGGAACCATGCGGGCTGCGCAGGGCCCTGCGCAGGGCATCCAGAGATGCTCGCACGCCGATAAAAATATCCTGCGGAACTATCAAACCCAGTGATTGCCATTCATCGATCTGGGTCTTTAATTGCGATATCTTGCCCCGGGCCAGTTCCAGCGGAAGGTAGTACGGCTCGTCGCGATCCATTAAGCTGCCGGTCGACAGTGTAACCATGCCATGACCTTCGACCAGCCAGGGTACGAATAGGTTGGCCGAATCCAGCGTCTCGCGTTCGATCAGCAACTCACCACAGTTACTAACCGAGCACTCCTCCCTGGTAGCTTCGATCACCCAGGGAAAACGGTCGAATCCAGCGAGATACACCTGCTGGAGCATTTCGTCTGTGATTCGCTCGGGCGGTGAAACTAAAAAACGCATCCAGTCTACCCAGGATTGCCAAAAGCCGTGATTTTAGCCAACAAAGCCCACTCGCTCAAGTATATCAACTTGGTCCCATACATGTGAGCAACACGGCGTTAGCATCGGTTAACGTGCCGAAACCGGTGCCTAGTGCCGTTCCGCTCAATCTTTCCCACCACCCGCTGGTCAACACACGCTTGCATTGGTATATTCGGCGGTCGAATACTGGCGGCTGCAATTCCGCGGCACAAAATGAACATCCCTGGTCGTATTTGAGGAGTAAACCAGATGAAATCGTCCGTTGTAGTCGAAACATCTCTGCCCGGCATAACACCCCGACGTGGAAAAGTCCGAGATATTTACGATCTGGGTGATCGTCTATTACTGGTCAGTACCGACCGTATCAGCGCCTTCGACTGGATTCTGCCCGCCGGCATTCCCGACAAAGGCAAATTGCTCACCCAGATTGCCGCATTCTGGTTCAATCGTCTTGGCGAAACAAATCATCTAATCAGCACAGACGTCGACAACATGGACCTGCCCGACGGCACCGACATGGCCCAGTTTGCCGGCCGCGCTACCCTCTGCCGCAAAACCGAAGTCGTGCCCATTGAGTGCGTTGTCCGCGGCTATCTGGCCGGTTCGGGCTGGAAGGAATACAAACGGCAGGGCACAGTCTGCGGCATCAAGCTGCCCGACGGCCTGAGCGAATGCTCGCAACTCGAAGAACCCATCTTCACCCCCGCCACCAAGGCCACCGATGGCCACGACGAAAACATATCCTTCGAGCGTATGGTCGAAGAAGTCGGCGCCGACGTTTCCGAAGAACTCCGCCAGCGCAGCCTAAGCCTTTACAACCGCGGTGTCGAACACGCCAAGTCCAAAGGTATCATCATTGCCGACACCAAGTTCGAATGGGGCATGGTAGGCGGCGAGTTGATTCTCATCGACGAAGTCCTCACGCCCGACAGCTCCCGCTTC